>SXXD01000139.1 GCA_005789685.1 Burkholderiales bacterium | reverse complement strand
GGCGCCCTGCCATTCAATGCTGAGCACACCGCCGTGGGTTTGCACATCAACTTTAGGGTTGAGCAAGCCCATGCGAATACCCGCCACCACGGCAGCACATGCGCCGGTGCCGCAAGCCAAAGTTTCGCCCGCGCCGCGTTCGAACACGCGCAAACGAATGGCATCGCGGCTGAGCACTTGCATGAAACCCGCGTTGACGCGATTGGGAAAGGCCGTGTGGTTTTCAATCAATGGGCCATCCGTGAGGACTGCCGCCGTCTCGATGTTGTCCACCACTTGAACGGCATGCGGATTGCCCATCGACACCACCGCCACATCGGCGTAGGCAGGCATGCCTGTGCTGGTATTGTTGATGTTCAAAGGCAAACGCCATACTTCAGAGCCATTGACCAAGCTGTGTTGAAGCCCTGCCTGATTGAATGGCACCTTCGGTAAATCCAAGGTGGGGGCACCCATGTTGACAGTCACACGACCGTCGGCATTCATCTGCAATTCAATTTCGCCTTGCTGCACCTTGACTCGCACTCGGTCTTTGGTGGTCAGGCCTTTGTCTCGCACATATCGAACAAAGCAACGCGCACCATTGCCACAATGTTCCACCTCACCGCCGTCGGCATTGTGAATGATGTATTCGAAATCGAGGGTGGCATTGGGTGCGGGACGCACCGTCAGAATTTGATCAGCGCCCACGCCAAAGTGGCGGTCGGCCAAGAAACGGTATTGGGCCCTCGACAAGTGATGGCGCTCGCGCGTTTCATCGAGCACCACAAAGTCGTTGCCAGCCCCTTGCATTTTTGTAAAGCGAATTCGCATGGCCGAATTATCCTCGGTTCGGGCTCTGGTTGGCGCAAGGCCTGATAATCAGGGCATGGTCAGACCTCATCAACTTTTACATCCCCAGCGAGAACCCGTCCTGCCGCGGCCTGCCGCCACCGTGCTGTTGCTTCGCGACAGCCACCATGGCATTGAAGTTCTCATGACTCGGCGCTCGCTCACAGCCAGTTTTGCACCTGGCGCATATGTGTTTCCTGGCGGCGGCATTGACGCACTCGATGCTGCGTCGCATGCGCATGCTTTGCGCCGCGCTACCCAAAGCGACCTGCACCTCACGCAAGCCATTGCCGCCATTCGCGAAAGCTTTGAAGAACTGGGTATCTTGCTGGCCTATCGTGCCGATCAAAGCATGGCCACAGCCCAAGACATCGCCCTGCTCGACCGAAGCCAGCCCTTTGCAGCGCAATGTGCCGCTTTGGGCATGAAACTGGCTGCCGAACAAGTCTATGTGCTGGCCCACTGGATCACTGACCGCGATTTGCCAAAGCGCTTTGATGTACCCTTTTTGGTGGCCCGCATGCCCGAAGGTCAAACACCCGTGGCAGATGAGTCCGAACAGTTCGAACCAGTGTGGGTGCGCCCTGACGAAGCGCTCAAACGGCATGAGGCCGGTGACTTTTTCATCGTCTTCCCCACCATTCGCACTTTGCAACGCCTCACTCCTTTTGCCAATGTGAAAGCGGTGCTCGATGCCTGCGCCGTCAACGACGAACCGCTCTGGACCAGTTGTCCGCGTGCAGGTTGGTTGGCCGGCAAAGAAGAGCGTTACATGGAGCATGAGTCGCCCTATGGCGAATTGGCGCTCACCAGCCCCGATGGTCAAATCGTGCACCACCTAGATTGGCAATCTCAGCATCCCGTAGCGCTGCTTAAAAACGTACATCGCCTCACCGCGCCCAACCCTGGCGTGATGACCGGCCCTGGTACCAATACCTACTGGGTAGGCGACCCCCACGGGGGCTACATCGTCATTGATCCGGGTCCTGCCGACCCCGATCACCTTGACAGAATTTGGCGTGCCACGGGTGGGCAAATGCGCATGATTGTGTGCACCCACTCACACCCGGATCACTCACCGGGTGCCAAGCCTTTGCAGTCTCTTTGCAATGGCCAAGCCGGAGGCGTGCCGCCCATTTTGGGCTTGTCATCTGCCAGCACGGCCAATGCACAAAGCCAATTCAAGCCCGATCGCGAGCTAGCCCATGGCGAAATTTTGAAGGTCGGCGAGCACAGCTTGAAAGTCCTGCACACCCCAGGCCATGCGGCCAATCATTTGTGTTTGGCGCTTTTGGAAGATGGCTTGTTGTTCTCTGGCGATCATGTTTTGAACGGCAGCACCACAGTGGTCAATCCGCCCGACGGCAACATGAACGATTACCTTGATTCGTTGGACTTGTTGGCCCATGAATGCCAAGCAAACCCGCTTGAGTTCATCATGCCTGCGCACGGCTATGTGTTGGGATTTGCCGCACAAGCTATTGCCCAACTTAAAGCCCACCGTTTAAAGCGCGAAGCCAAAGTGATCGATGCCATGCGCGCCTTGCCACACGGCACTTTAGAAGAGTGGGTAGCGCATGCCTACGCCGACGTACCCGAACGCTTGTGGCCAGTGGCTGCGCGTTCCCTGCAAGCCCACGTGGACCGCATTCAGTCAATGCCGCCCGGCAACAACTGACATGCCATGACACCCACAAAAACAGGTCAAGAAACCGAGGGCATTCGCTTGTCCAAGCGCGTGGCCGATATTTTGAAATGCTCACGCAGCGAAGCCGAGCAAGTGATTGTGGGTGGTTGGGTCAAAGTCAATGAAGTGGTGGTGGACGAGCCCGCACACCGTGTCAGCCATGAAAACATCGAGATTCACAGCACGGCTCAACGCGGCAAAGTACCCCTGCTCACGGTCATCTTGCACAAGGCAGCCGGGCAAAGTTGCTTGCCCAAGAGTCGTACCAACATCTGGCAAAGCTTAACGCCCGAGCTCCGCTCCAAGCAAGACCGCTCTGGCATCAGCCTAACGCCTAGACTTCAAAAAATCTTGCAATGCGCTGTTGCTTTGGAGGATGCTGCCACGGGTTTGGTGGTCTTGACTGAAGACCCCAGCATGCTGCGCAAACTTCAAGACGAACGCAGCCCCTGTGAACATGAATTGCTGGCC
>SXXD01000138.1 GCA_005789685.1 Burkholderiales bacterium | reverse complement strand
TGAAAAATCCAGTTTCATTCGTTCCTTGTCCATGCTAACTGAGGACGGCCGGGTATTGGCCAGCTCAGAAGATGGGGTGGTCAACCAGTCTGTCAGTTGGCAACAATTGGGCTTGGAGCGAGATGTGGGCGATGATTTGGCAGCAGGTCGTTGGCAGCCGGTGCGCAATTTGTTTGATTTGAGTCGAAGCGATGCCCGCTTGAAAGACATTGCCATCTTGCCCTTGTCTATGCGCATGAAACGTGCTGATGGTGAAGTGGTGCGGTGGGTGGTTTTGATCAACCCACAAGATTTGATTGCTGGTTTTGCAGAATCGGTTAACGATCAATGCGATGCGGTCTACGTGTTTGATTACGCAGGTCGAATTTTGGCCAGCAGTTCGCAAAGATGGTTTCCGCATGATCAGCTTTTTACCAACATGCCCGCTGTTAAGAGGGTGGCAAAGAACCAAGATTTTGGCCGATATATTGACGTCCTCAAAGATGCCAAACAAGACAGTGAACATTTGGAAGTGCACTATCGCACAGCCGCACAACTGCCGGTCACAGTGGCTGTTGCCATTTCTCGGAGTCGGGTTGAAGGGCTGTGGTGGCTAGCTTCAAAAGGCATCATTGGCATGTCTTTTTTGATGCTGTTGGCCACTTTTATTTTAACTCGCCACGTTGCAGCAATCTGGGCGCGAAGGGAAGAAGACCGCCTTGCCATGTCGAATGCCCTCAATGCTGCTGAAGCAGCCAACCAAGCCAAGTCGGCCTTCTTGGCTCAAATGAGCCACGAAATCAGGACGCCCATCAACAGCATGGTGGGCATGACCGAACTTGCACTGGGCACACGCATGAACCCAGAGCAAAAAGACTATTTGGAAATGTCACGAACAGCGTCTCAAAGTCTGTTAAGACTGATTGACGATATTTTAGATTTCACACGATTGGGTGCCAATCGCCTCACCTTGGATCAAACCCTGTTTGATTTGCATACGGCCTGTCAACAGGCTCTAAAAGGGTTTGCATTTCAAGCCGAGCAGAAAAAAATTGATTTACATTTGGACATTGACCCAGATGTACCGCAGTTGCTATTGGGTGACCCCTTAAGACTTGGGCAAGTGTTGCAAAATTTATTGGGCAATGCCTTGAAATTCAGCGATACCGGTTGGGTCAAATTGAGTGTTCGAAAAAAAGAAGTCATTGAACATCAGGTTGTGTGTAGCTTCGAGGTGACAGATACAGGCATTGGCATTCCGGCTGAAAAAATACAACTTATTTTTTCGCCCTTTAGTCAGGCAGACGCTTCAGTGAACCGCAAATATGGTGGCAGTGGTCTGGGACTTTCTATTGCAAAAAATTTGGTTCAACTGATGCATGGTGAAATGAAAGTTCACTCAAGTCTGGGAGAAGGAAGTTCCTTTTCTTTCACGGCCACATTTGAAACCCCCTCTGCAGAATTGCTGAACAAGCAAATCGTTCCAAAGCAGCACATTTTCCAAAGTTTCAGTTCTATTTCGCACGCGGTGGATGTTGTTTTGGTTGAGTCCAATCCCTTTGCCAGAGAAATACTGAGAAGTCTATTGGCAGCCCAACAAATTAAGCCGCTTGAAATTGTGACGCCCGTGGCGTTGCAGACTTGTTTAGACGTTTGGCTGAAACAAGGCCTGAACCGCCAAACCCTTTGGGTCATTGACCACAGCATGTTGGCCTTCATTGTGCCGGCTTATTTGCTGGCGCAGGAAGCCAGTAAGTGGCGAAGTTTGTCTTGGATTGTGTTGTCTGATTTTGGTTTGAATCACGATGTACAAAATTTGTGTGCATTGGCCAGAACTTTAGGTGTTCGAGTCTTGAACTTGTACAAGCCCGTCACCGGGCTAGAACTTCAAAATGCGCTCACAAGCTTGACGCAACGCGATGAAGTGGTAGAAGAAATTTCAAAACCCAGCCCCTCCAAAGCCAAGCACGTGGGCAAAATATTGGTTGTTGAAGACACACCCATGAATCAGCAGTTGGCTCAATGGACTTTGGAAAAGTTGGGCTGCACTGTTGAAATTGCAGACAACGGCGAAGCTGCCGTTCAAAAAATTCAGTCCAATGTCTACGATTTGATTTTGATGGATTTGCAAATGCCTGGCATGGATGGTTTAACGGCGACCCACGTAATTAGGCAAATTGAAGTGACGCAAGCCTTGAAGATGACGCCCATTGTGGCCATGACAGCTCACGTCTTGGATGAGGACCGTGTGCTTGCCAAAAAAGCAGGGATGCAAGACTTCCTCATTAAACCAGTCTCGGCCGATGAGTTTCAAAGGGTTTTAAAGCAATTTTTGTAGCAAGGCTCAGCCTGTGAGCCTGTGCTGAGTCGATAATTCAATCAAGATTCACGCGCAGCAGCAAGCCCTTCATTTATGTCCAATGCATTTCAAGCAGGATTCATGGTGTTCCATGGCAACCGCCTAGAAGACCTGCGCGATCTCACGCTTGGCCTGTTTCGCAGCCAGCCCTTGGCCCCCTTGGTGCCCGAAACCTTGTTGGTGCAAAGCAATGGCATGAAGCACTGGCTTGAAATGGCCTTGGCAGATGACAGCGCCATGGGTATTTGCGCAGCCACGCAAATGGAATTGCCCTCTAGCTTTATTTGGCGCATGTACCGTTTGGTATTAGGCCAAGCGGTGGTGCCTTTGACCATGCCTTTTGACAAACAAGCTTTGGTTTGGCGCTTGTGGCGCTTGCTGCCTGATTTTGCCCAATCACACCAAGTTGCGCCTTTGCTGGCTTACGTCAAAGACGATCCACATGGGCGTCAAAGGTATCAATTGGCACAGCAAGTGGCCGACGTTTTTGATGGTTACCAGAGCTACCGCGCCAATTGGCTCGCCGATTGGGGCAATGGCCAATATGTATTGCGACACAAAGCTGAGCGCAAAGTCATGCCTCTCGACCAAGTTTGGCAAGCACATCTGTGGCAGCAACTTCAACAAGATGTGTTGCAAACGCAAGCCCCCGAGCTTTCCTCTCAATGCCTTTCCAGGGCCGACGTGCATTCGCAATTCATGCACAAGGTTCAGCAAGCGAAAGCTTTGAAACCAGAAGGTTTGCCGCCTCGCATTGTGGTGTTCGGTATTTCCAACTTGCCCATGCAAGTGGTTGAGGCCTTGGCGGCCTTGGGTCGCTGGTGTCAAGTCATCATGATGGTTCAAAACCCTTGCCAAGAATACTGGGGCCATGACATGGACCTGGTGGCGCAGAAGCACTCGCTGCTTTCTTCGTGGGGGCAACAAGGTCGAGATTATTTGCACGCGCTAGAGCGCTTTGACCAGCCTGAAAACGCCCTGAGCGTCATGAGCAAGCAAACTTTTTTTGTAGATCCAGCAGATCAAGCTTGCCCTTCGCGTTTGCAGCATATTCAGTCTGATATTTTGAATTTGAAGGCCATGCCCGAGCAGCCTGAATCCTTGCCCGACGATGGCAGTATTCAAATGGTCCAGGCGCATTCAGCGCAGCGCGAAGTTGAAATTTTGCACGACCAACTTTGGTCATGGTTTGATGAAAATCCAACGTGGAAGCCAGCTGATGTCATGGTCATGGTGCCCGATATGGCCAACTTTTCATCGCACATTCAAGCGGTGTTTGGTCGTTTTCCAGTTCAGCATCCCCGGCATATTCCTTTTTCAGTGGCAGACACCACGCCGCGTCAGGTGCCGCTGGTCCAAGCGCTTGAGTTTTTGTTAAACCTGCCTGAATCAAGGGTGACTTTGTCGGAATGGCTCAGCCTGTTTGAAGTGTCGGCCGTGCGAGCTAAGTTTCAAATGGACGAGGCCGATGTCCAAACCATGAAAAACTGGTTGCAGGACGCTACTGTGCGCTGGGGCTTGAATCCAACGCACCGACAAAAGTGGGGCGTGCCCAGCAATATGCCGCATGCACAGCAAAACACTTGGGCCTACGGATTACAACGTTTGATATTGGGTTATGCCGCCGGCCAAGCCGAAGGCAATGCGGCATGGCAGGGTGTCTTGCCCTTGCCTCAAGTTTCTGGATTGAGTGCTTTGAAGGTGGGCTATCTGGCGCAGTGGTTGGAGGCTGTGTCTAGTAGCTTGGCTCAATTGAATGCCAATCATGCGCCTGCTGAATGGTGCTCGGTTATGCACGACTTGATGGCGCGATTTTTTGAAGCCGACAACGAAGCCGATGAACGCATGTTGCTGCGTTTAAAGCAAGAACTGACGCAATGGCAATCCTTGTGTGACCAGGCTGCTTTATCAGAGCCATTGCCCTTAACCGTGGTGCGCGAACATTGGTTGTCGGGCCTTGAGTCAACAGGTCTGAAGCAACGTTTCTTTGGTGGCGGGGTGCAATTTTCAACCCTGATGCCCATGCGCGCCATTCCCTTCAAGGGCCTGTGTTTGCTGGGCATGAACGATGGCGCTTATCCCCGCCAAAGCACGCCTCGCGATTTTGATTTGATGACCACGCATCGGCTTGCAGGCGATCGCTCGCGCCGCGAAGACGACCGTTACTTGTTCTTGGAAGCTTTTTTGTCAGCCCGCGAAAAACTTTACATCAGTTGGCAAGGTCGCAGGTCTACAGATAATCAGAAGATGCCGCCTTCTGTCTTGGTCGCTCAACTGCGTGATACCTTCAAGGCCCGTTTCTCCCCCGAGCCCGAGGCCGTCTTGCAGCCCTTGCAAGCTTTCTCTGCCGAATACTTCAAGCCCGATTCAAAATTCTTCACTTACGCAGACGATTGGGAAGCAGCGCAGAGCACTGGCTCTGAATTGAAATCTTCGTTTTCTGCGCCTACTTACTCTGAGAAGGCCCCTGCCCAATTTCCCGCTATTTCAGAATGGCCTCTTCAGGAATGCATGCGATTGCTCAGGCAACCTGTCGATGTTTATTGGCGCAGTCGCTTAGGTGTTCTGCTCAAAGGTCCTGAAGAGGCCATGCTAGATGATGAAAACTTCTCTCTCAATGGGTTAGACAGGTATGCCTTGGGTCGCCAATTGCTTGAAGCCGAAGACATCGAACTGCAACTTGAAGCTGAAAAATTGCTAGGGCAATTGCCAATGGGAGCCTCAGGACAATTGGCATTGAAACAGCAATACGATGCGGCACTTCGCGTCATTGACCGGGCTGATGCTTATTTAGAAAAATACCCACACCAGCTGCCAGCTCAATCCGTGGCTGTTGTCATTGCCATGCCTTGGGGTGATGTGCGCATCAGTGCCGAGATCCTTGGTTTGCGCCAAGAACTGCGTTCAGCCGATCAGTTGCCAATTGATTCTGAGCCTATTCAAATACTGCAACTCAGCAGGCGGCCCGGTGCGGTGGCCACAGGTCAAAAAGACCAACAATCTGCTCGCGCCGATGTCTTGATCAATCTCTGGCCCAATCATGTGCTGTTAAGCGCTGCAGGTTGGACAGTCAGCTCTGTGGCCGTCGGACTGGATGCTGTGGCGGTGTTGCCCGCCATGTCGCCTCAAGCGGCAAAACATTTGTTGGCACAGTGGCTGGCCGTGTATGCGCAGGCTTGGGCTAAGCCCTTGCCCACGACCCTGAAAGCAGGCTTGGCATTTGTGTCAGAGCAAATCCGAAGTGCCCAGTCAGGCAAAGAAGTGGCGGCTGACCATATCATCGAGATGGCCTTGGACAAGGCGCGCAAAGAATTTTCCGATGGTTTTTCTGAAAGCACCGATTTGGCGCGTTCCTTGTATGTTCAAAGATCATTCGACAATTTTGATCCACTCATTGAAGGACTGCCAAACTGGGCGCCTCTTTTGTACGGCGATTTGATCCATGCAGCTTCAATTGAAGGCGGTGCAGCATGAGTCAATTGAAAACGCAAAAACTCAATGTTCTCACATTGCCTTTGAAGGGCATTCAACTTATTGAGGCCAGCGCAGGCACTGGCAAAACTTGGACATTGGCCGCGCTTTATGTGCGTCTCATTCTGGGACATGCTTGGTCAGGGCCGAGCCTCATGCCGCCTCAAATCTTGGTGATGACCTTTACCGAGGCCGCCACAGCAGAACTGAGAGATCGCATCCGCGACAGATTGACGCAGGCTGCCCAATTTTTCAGGGGGCAGTCTCATGTTGCAGATGATTTTTTGCTGCACCTTCAAGAAAGCTTGGGCACCGATTTAAATGCGCAGCACGCTGAGCGCCTAGAAGAAGCCGCGCAGTGGATGGACGAAGCGGCCATCTACACCATTCACAGCTGGTCGAGTCGCATGTTGCGCCAGCATGCTTTTGACAGCCAGAGCTTGTTTGATCAAAAGCGCTTAGACGATGCACCGGCTTTGAAGTTGAAGCTGGTGAAAGACTATTGGCGGGAATACCTGTATCCCCTTGAAGTCAAGCAACTGGGTGCCATGAAGGATTTGGGTGGGACACCCGAAGCTTTGCTGAAAAATATTCAATCGCTTTGGCAAAAGTTTGAGAAGTCACCAGGCGGTTTTCCTGATGCCTCGCAAGATCCAGATCCAAAAGCTTTGGTGCTCGCTTGGTCTCATTGGCAAGAACGTGTTTTGCACTTAGAGGCGCAAGCCAGGCAACTGTTGTTGACCAACATGCCTCAGGCACTGGGCCTGTTGAGCAAGGCGCTTGAAAATGATTTGAATCGCAATCACTATCGAGTCAACAAGCACGAATACTTTCTTCGCCATCTTTCAGAGTGGGCTTCTGGTGAAGAGGCAGACATGGATGCACTTTCCAAATTTACCCTTGAAAAGCTCAACGCCGGTTTGAGGGGCGGGGCCAATCCGATTGATAACGCTCATGGCGTCTGGACTGCAATAGGTCTTTGGATGGCTGAGCGTCAAAGCGAGCCTGAAGTGGGTGTAAATTTGCTGCAACACGTCGCACTCAAAGTAGGCCGTGCGTATTTGCTGCAAAAAAGAAGTTTGGCCAGCTTTGATTTTTCAGATTTGCTACAGCGATTGCACGCGGCATTGCATGCACCAGACGGCCGCTTACCTCAGATCATTCGCGCGCAGTTTCCGGCGGCCATGGTGGATGAATTTCAAGATACCGACCCCTGGCAATATGAATCGTTGTCGCGCATTTATGGCGCAGCAAACTTGCCAAATCATGAGGCTCTCAGTGAAGTCAACGCAGAGCAAGACAATGCCAGCGCATTTATAATGATTGGCGATCCGAAGCAAGCCATCTACAGTTTTCGAGGCGCCGATTTACCGACCTACTTGAACGCAAGGCATTCGGCTGAATCCATTTGGACCCTCACAGAAAATTTCAGGTCCAGCCATGAGGTGGTCAACGCCGTTAACCACCTGTTTGCAACGGCTCAAAACCCTTTTGGTGAAGTGCCGTTTGAACGTGTGAAAACACCCACACCTGCCAAAGCGGAAAGTCTTCGCTTGGCCAATGGTGAAAAACTGCCCGCGCTCACGGTATGGTATTTGGCCGCCGACAAACCCCTGAGTGGCGCGCAATACGGTGAAGACATGGCGCAAATTTGCGCCACGCAAATGGTTTCGATCTTGAATCAAGGCCTCGCTCAACCCGGTCACATGGCAGTTTTGGTCAGAGATGGCCAAGAAGCCAAAAAGATTCGCCAAGCCTTGGCTCAACGCGGCGTTCGAAGCGTCTACTTATCAGACCGTGACAGTGTTTACGCCACACGCGAGGCACTCGATTTGGCCTGTATTTTAGAAGCCGTTTTACAAGTGCGCAATGCCAAGTTGCTGCGCGCTGCGCTCACCACTCGCACCTTGTGCCTCAGCTTGACTGAAATAGAGCAGGTTTTCAGTGCAGAAGAAGCCTGGGACATTTGGGTAGAGCGTTTCAATGCATGGCACCACACCTGGCAACGTCAAGGCTTCTTGCCAATGCTCTACAAAATGGTTCACGAACAAGACATTGGCAGGCGCATGCAAGCCGAAGGCGATACCGCTGAACGGCGCTTGACCAATCTGTTGCACCTCGGTGAATTGCTGCAATCGGCCAGCCTTCAGTTGCAAGGTGAATCTGCATTGCTTCGGTTCCTCACCGATCAATTGTCAAATCCTCATGCACAAGGTGAGAGCGCGCAAATGCGTCTTGAAACAGATGCCGAGTTGGTCCAAGTCATCACCTTTCACAAAGCCAAGGGTTTGCAATACCCCTTGGTGTTTTTACCTTTTGTCTCCAATTTCAGAGAAGACAAAGATGACTCACTTCGAACGGCCGAAGAACGTCTCCAAGAAGACATTCGTTTGTTGTACGTTGCCTTCACGCGTGCACAACAAGCCATGTGGGCAGGCGTTGCCAAACGCCAAGGTGACTTCAAAAGCAAAGAGACACACGCACAAAGTGCTTTAAGTGTTTTGTTACAGCGAAATTCTGCCGATGATCTGCAAGAAAAATTGCAGGCTTGGACAAGCTGTGATGACATTGAAGTCGTTCATGCGCCCGAAGCGAATGCGCAGTTGTATGAGCCCTTAAATGCGACCCACTTACAAGCGCCAACTGCTGCAAGATCGCCATCGCGCGTGTTGCCCAATGCAGGTTGGACGGCCAGTTTCAGTGCACTGACTCGTAAGATGAGCGATTTCAAATGGCAGGTCGCAGACTCGGGACTTGCGCGCGAAGAGCGCTGGTTAGATTCTCAAATTGACAACCCAGTGACCACCGCCAATGACCTGCTCGTGGCAGATGACGCACCCTCTGCAAAAACGGAGCAACCCCCGTTCAATCATTTTCCTGCAGGCAGTGCCTATGGCACCCTGTTACACGACATCTTCGAATGGCAACTGAAAGAAGGCTGGCCGCTTTTGCAAAACGAATCAGACCTCTTGGCGGAAGTCAAAATTCGATGGCAAGGCTGGTGGCAAAACCAAGCCGACAGCCTGCAACTTGGCCCCGAAGACCAAGCCCTCTGCCTGCAACTCATCCGCCAATGCGCAAGCTCTCAGTTCACACAATTGGGGTCAGATCAACATTGTTTTAGTTTGTCTCAGCTCAACACCCAAAATGCGTGGCCAGAAATGGGCTTCACGTTCAAAACGCATGGTGTTTCAACGCTGTACATGGATCAACTCATTAGCACTTCGCTGCATCCCAACAAAGCCCGCCCTGCTTTGCAGGCGCAGCAATTGAATGGTTTGCTAACGGGCTTCATGGACATTGTGTTTGAGCACCAAGGTCGCTATTACGTGCTCGATTACAAGTCGAACAAATTACCCGACTATTCGCATGACAACATCACTGGCAGCATGCTCAGTCATCGCTACGATGTGCAATACACCTTGTACATCTTGGCTGTTCACCGACTCTTAAAGTCTCGCCTCAAAAATTACAACTACGAGCAGCACGTGGGCGGTGCCATTTATCTGTACTTGCGGGGCATTGATCAAGCCGGGCAGGGGTGCTATGTCAATAAGCCATCCTACGAACTCATCCATGCCTTGGACGAAGCATTCAAATTGAATCAGCCGTCTAGTACAGCAGGGGTATGGTCATGACCCAATCACAAGCCCCGATCAACAACATCGTGTCGCCCCAATTGACATCTGTGTTGGCAGGTTGGCCGTGGACCGCTTTGGATGTCGCATGGCTCCAATTTTTAAAGTCACATCAAGCCACCCAAGAGCCTTTGCACGATTTGCTGGCGCTTTTGGTCAGCCACCAAATGGGAAGAGGGCATGCTTGCTTGGACCTTGATGCTTTGATCCAAGACCCCGCGCATTTGCTTGACTGGACCGATGCGCAAACCAAGGCATTGCATCAGCAGCTTGTCAATTCAAAGTTGGATGAACAGCCTGCAGATTTGTTCGCTGTGCCACACAACCCATGGGCTCAAGCTGCCAAAACAATGCCATGGGCCATTGGCGAACACTCACCCATCATGGTTTCTTTCAAAGAAGATGGCCTAGCCCAACGTGTGTACCTAAGGCGCGCTTGGCAAGCAGAGCAAAGCATTCAAGCTTCCGTTCAAATGCGGCTGTCGCAAAACTTTGAAGTACCTGCGAACAGCGATGAAAAACTGAACAAACTGTTCGGCCTTCAAAGCGAGGAAACAGATTGGCAGCGCATCGCTTGTGCCAAAGCTTTGCGTGCAGGCCTGACACTCATTACCGGCGGTCCGGGTACAGGCAAAACAACCACGGTGGTTCGCTTGTTGGCCTTGCTTCAACAAGCTGCTCACGATCAACAAACAACTTTGCGCATTCATTTGGCAGCCCCCACGGGCAAGGCTGCCAGCCGCTTGAGTTCCTCAATTCAGTTGGCATTGGCCAGCTTGCCTGAGAGTTGGGGTGAAGGTCTTCCATCCAATGCGGTCACCTTGCACCAACTGTTGCAGTACAACCCCGATGCAGCCGCAAGGTCTGCGCCATCGTTGGCAACGGACTTGGTGGTGGTCGACGAAGCCTCCATGATTGATCTAGAACTCATGGCGCGATTGATGAAATGTGTACCGGCACAGGCTAGGTTGGTTTTGTTGGGTGACAAAGATCAGTTGGCCTCGGTAGAGGCTGGCGCTGTGTGGTCTCAATTGTGCGAGGGTGCGGCCCTAGCAGACAGCGCCACCCAAGCGCACCCCACCCAAACCTACACCTTGCCAGAACAAACTGCGGTGCTCCATGTCAGTCGACGCTTTCATGCCAACAGCGCTATCGGTCAATGGGCCAAACTGATCAACGATGGCGATCAATTGCAAATCAAAAAACAATGGCATGCCTTAAGCAGTGCCAGCGCTTCGGAGAACATTGAAAAGCCAGAGGTTCAAAGGTGGCCAGATGGATGGCGCGAAAGGCCGCAAGGGCATTTGCAGCCAGAAGTTGTTCATGCATTGCGTGAAGGGTGGTCCGCGTGGTTGGAAGTTTTGAAACCGCTGCAACAAGCCGATGCCCTCTGTGACAACGCGCAGGCCCTTCAGTTGCTGAGCCGTTTCAGTGAGTTTCAAGTGCTGTGTGCACTGCGACAAGGCGCATGGGGTGTTCAATCTTTGAATCAGCAAATCGCCATGGCACTAGGCTTCTCTAAAAACGAAGAAAGAAACTTCCAGCCAGCCAAAGCGCAAGACGCCTGGTTCGTCGGACGTCCCATCATGGTCATCCGCAATGACTATCACCTGCAGCTCATGAACGGCGATGTGGGCCAGTGTTTGCCCACTGCCAATGGCCTTCGCGTTGCATTCCCCGATGGCAAAGGCGGTGTGCGGTGGGTGTTACCTTCTCGTTTGGATGCCGTTGAAACTGTGTGGGCCATGACCGTTCACAAATCGCAAGGTTCGGAATACGGCCATGTGCTTCTGGTGCTGCCAGACCGAGATTCCCCCGTGCTCACACGTGAACTGCTTTACACCGGCGTCACGCGTGCTAAATCGCGCTTAAGCTGGTGGGCTCCAAACGCTTCGGTCTTGTTCAACGCAGTAGCGCAGCGAGTCACCCGAAGTGGCGGTCTGGCAGAGGCCCTGTTTCATCCGTCAAAATAGGCACTTCAGAAAAAAAGTGAGCAATGATGAATTTCGATGAAATGGCTGAGAAGTTGTCAGCCCACCCAGACTTCAAAGTCAAACGACGCTTGGTTCCAATTCTTGATTTTGGACCTGGGTCTGGCGCAGCGACCAAGCGGGTCCTCATTTTGGACACGGAAACGACAGGCCTAGATTGGCGCGCCGAAAACATCATCGAGTTGGCCATGCTGTCTGTGGCTGTTGATATGCAGACGGGTCAACCTGTGGGTGTGGTTGAGGTCTATGAAGATTTCGAAGATCCAGGCAGACCCATCCCACCAGAAATTGTGAAACTCACAGGTATCACTTCCCAAGATGTGAAAGGCCAAAAACTCAATGAAGCCAAAATCATTGACATGGTGCAACGCGCAGACCTCATAGTGGCCCACAACGCTGGCTTCGATCGCCCCTTCGTTGAAAACCGACTAGAGGTGTTTGAGCACAAAGCATGGGCCTGCTCGTTTGCCGGCATCAACTGGAAGGCGCAGGGTTTGGGGTCGGCCAAGCTGGAATTTTTGTGCAGCGAATTGGGATGGTTTTACGATGCGCACCGTGCACAAGTAGATTGCCATGCTTTGCTCCGGGTCTTGTCTGCGCCCTTGAAGGCCCAGCCAGACGACATGCCATCTACAGGCCTGCAACAACTTTTTAAGTCAGCAGAACAAGCCCGAACAGTGGTCAAAGCATTTGGTTCGCCCTTCGAGACCAAAGACAAACTCAAAGCCCGTGGCTACCGATGGGATGCCGAAGCCAAAGTTTGGTCTACAGCTGTGAAGTCAGTTGAGGCTTTGGAAGCAGAGGCGGATTGGCTCAAATCACAGGTTTACGGGGGAAGGGCCGCCAGAATTGGCCTAGAAACCCAAGACGCGCAGGTTCAATTTTCAAGCCGAAGTGGTAAATCGGGCGATCGAGTCTTGTAATTTGAAAAATTTCAGGGCTAGAAACCCCTGAAGGGGTCCCTAAAGACAGGGATAATCACGGGTTAGGGAAAATTAAGTTCCGCTTTTGGAAAATCATCTTTCCCCTCCCTTTTTGAAGAGCATCCCAGCCATGGCCCAATACGTTTTTTCTATGAACCGCGTCGGCAAGATCGTGCCGCCGAAGCGGCACATTCTCAAAGACATTTCCCTCAGTTTCTTTCCTGGCGCCAAAATCGGCGTGCTTGGCTTAAACGGTTCAGGCAAGTCAACGCTGCTGAAAATCATGGCCGGCATTGACAAGGAAATTGAAGGCGAAGCCATTCCCATGGCAGGCCTCAAAATTGGTTATCTGCCCCAAGAGCCGCAGATGGATCCCGACGAAACTGTTCGCGAAGCCGTGGAAGGTGGCATGGGCGAAGTGAAAGCGGCGCAAGCACGCCTTGAAGAAGTTTATGCAGCTTACGCTGAAGAAGACGCCGATTTTGATGCCCTGGCTGCAGAGCAAGCCAAACTCGAGGCCATCATCGCCACAGCTGGCGACGCATCCGATCACCAACTGGAAATTGCAGCAGACGCTTTGCGCTTGCCCCCATGGGACGCCATCATTGGCAAACTCTCTGGCGGTGAAAAACGCCGTGTGGCTTTGTGCCGTTTGTTGCTCAGTCGCCCGGACATGTTGCTGCTTGACGAACCCACCAACCACTTGGACGCAGAGAGTGTCGATTGGCTCGAATTGTTTTTGCAACGCTTCCCAGGCACCGTGGTGGCCATTACCCACGATCGCTATTTCTTGGACAATGCGGCCGAATGGATCTTGGAACTTGACCGCGGACACGGCATTCCCTACAAAGGCAACTATTCCAATTGGTTAGAGCAAAAAGAGGCGCGCTTGGGTCAAGAGCAACGTACAGAAGACGCACGCACCAAAGCCATGAAAAAAGAATTGGAGTGGGCCCGTTCCAACCCGAAAGGTCGTCAAGCCAAGAGCAAGGCGCGTTTGGCACGCTTTGAAGAACTGAGCGATTTCGACTACCAAAAACGCAATGAAACACAAGAAATTTTCATACCTGTGGCCGAGCGCTTGGGCAACGAAGTTTTCGAATTCACCAACGTCAGCAAGTCTTTTGGCGATCGTTTGTTAATTGACAATCTAAGCTTTCAAGTTCCCGCTGGCGCGATCGTCGGTATCATCGGGCCTAACGGCGCCGGTAAATCAACGCTCTTTAAACTGATCTCTGGCAAAGAGCAACCAGACAGCGGAACCATCAAAGTCGGGCAAACCGTGAAGATGGCCTTCGTCGATCAAAATCGTGACGATCTTTCCAATGAAAAAACCGTTTGGGAAGATGTGTCTGGCGGTTTAGACATCATGACCGTCGGTAAATTTCAAATGCCCAGCCGCGCCTATTGCGGCCGCTTCAACTTCAATGGTGGCGATCAGCAAAAGAAAGTGGGCATGTTGTCGGGTGGTGAGCGCGGTCGTTTGCACTTGGCCAAAACCCTCATCGAAGGCGGCAACGTATTGCTGCTAGACGAACCCTCCAATGACTTGGACGTGGAAACATTGCGCGCCTTGGAAGATGCCTTGCTTGAGTTCGCGGGCTCGGTCATGGTCATTAGCCACGATCGATGGTTCCTCGACCGCATTGCGACGCACATCTTGGCCGCAGAAGGCGACAGCCAGTGGGTGTTCTTTGATGGCAACTACCAAGAGTATGAGGCCGACAAGAAGAAGCGTTTGGGCGAAGAGGGCGCCAAGCCTAAGCGTGTGCGTTTTAAAGCCTTGAAATAATTCACTGAGCTGAGTGAACTCAGAGCGAGTTGTGACATGAAACCCATGCGCTTAGAGGACGTCCTCTTTAGCCAAGGTTTCGGCACACGCCGCGTGTGCGCAGGTTTGGTGCAGCAAGGCTATGTGAGCGTGAACAATGAGCTTCAAGAAGACCCTGGTGTTTTCTTTGATCTGGAAAATCTCAAGTTCAAAGTGCAGGGCACAGAGTGGCCTTACTTTGATCGCGCTTACCTCATGCTGCACAAGCCCACAGGCACAGAGTGCTCACAAAAGCCTTCTACTTGGCCCAGCATCTACACCTTGTTGCCTTCCCCTTTAAGACTGCGCCCTCAAAAAGCTGCGGTGCAAGGCGTTCAAGCAGTAGGGCGCTTAGACCAAGACACCACGGGCTTGTTGTTGCTCACCGATGATGGCAAGTTCATTCACCGCATGAGTTCACCCAAGCACCACATGCCCAAGGTGTATGAGGTCACCACCAAGCACGAGATCACGGCGCAACAAGTGGAAAAATTATTGTCAGGCGTGGTGCTAGATGACAGTCCAAAGCCTGTTCAAGCAGCAGCCTGTGAAAAGGTGTCAGACACCCATTTGAAACTCACTCTCACAGAGGGCAAGTACCACCAAGTCAAGCGCATGTTGGCAGCTGTTGGCAACCGGGTGGAAGGACTGCACCGCAGTGCCATTGGCAATTTGCAATTGCCAGCAGATTTGGCGCCCGGTCAATGGCGCTGGATCTTGCCCAGTGAACTCGAAAAATACTTCAAAGCCTGAAGCACTTCCAAAGGCTGGTCCTTGTGAGGACTGTGTCCACAGTTCTCTAATTTCACCAACTGAGTTTGAGGTGCGTGCGCTGCAATTTCATCAATTTGTGACATGGTCCCATAAGGATCATTGACGCCTTGAATGGCCATCAAGGGCGATTGAATTTTTGAAAGCAAGGGCCGAATGTCAAAGCTTCTAAAGGCTTCACTCAACCACACATCGTTCCACTGCCAAAAGGCGACATCGACATCTTTGTGAAAGGCTGCTAACTTGGGTCTGAGTTTTTCAAAGTGATCTCGTGCATGAGAGATGGCTTGAATAGAAATGTCTTCCATCATCACATGGGGTGCCATGACCACACAGCCTGCAACTGGAAACTGGCTGGCATGAATCAGTGCAATTGTGCCACCATCGGAGTGGCCAATCAAAAGGGGATTGGCAATTTTTAAATGCGTCAACAAAGCGGGAAGAACTTCCAAAGCCTCCCAATGCATGTAGTTCGATTGAAGTTTTCCAGCCCCGCGCACATCAAAAATGCTTTCAGAGTACCCATAGCCTCGGCGTGAATAAACCCAGCCTTCACATTCCAGGGTTTGGCATATTTGAGTTGGCCAATCTTTCCAAAGGGCGACGCTGCCCAGTCCTTCGTGCAAGAAAACGCAACTTGGAGCGCTGGCCTTGAAGGCCAAAGGCTTGTCCAGCGGGATGTGTTTAACTTCTAAGTCAACACCCAAGATGGAGATCGGAGAGGGGTCAGTCATGCAGACAATTTTGACACTAGAAAACCTCAAAAATTAAAAAGATTGCGCTAGATAAGCAGGGATGCCTTCCAATACCCCATTACACTCAAGGAATGATCTTACAAGCACTGACCTTCACAATTGGTTTGGCCACATTCGGCCTTGCTTCAGCCATGTCCTCAGGACCTAAACCTGCACCCCCTGAGCCTGCGGTGCAAGCACCGGCCCCCATTTTTGTCTTAAATTCTCTCGATGGGAATGTCAGTGTCATTGACCCCGTTACTTGGACTGAAACCAAGCGCATTCCTACCGGCAAAGAGCCGCACCATTTGTACCTGACACCGG
>SXXD01000137.1 GCA_005789685.1 Burkholderiales bacterium | reverse complement strand
GGCTTCTCTTACCTCGTCTTGATGCTTAGCCCAGCTAACTTCGATGGCAGATTTCGAAATTTTTGAGTGGCTGGCTGAATTTTGGTTTTCAGGGCTTTGATGAAGTGACCCCCGAGGCAAAGCAATTTGCGAAATCGGAAAAGTGGGGTTAGGCAATTCTTTCATCATGGTCTCCCAAGTTGTATTTAACTTGGAAGTTGATGATGCAGGGTGCGGGTTTCACCAAGATTGCATTATTGTGAAATATTTATGACAGCAACTCATTGCAATAAATGAGTTGCTGTCATTGCTCAAAGGCGAAATTTAATCGTTTTCTGGCAACATCCAGTTATGAAAAATTCAAATTTAACTTCAACTAAAAAACCTTCTGCCAGACGAATCCAAGTTCGACAGTCTGGCGTCCACGGAAAAGGTGTTTTTGCAGGCCAAGACATCCTCAAAGGTGAAACGATCATTGAGTACGTAGGGGAAATCATTTCAGCACAAGAAGCGGAAGACAGACACCCGCACGATCCGAAAGATCCGAACCACACCTTTTATTTTCAGATTGACGAAGATCGCGTCATTGATGCGTTGCATGGTGGCAATTCAGCCAGATGGATCAACCATTGTTGCACGCCGAATTGCAAACCTGAAGTCGATGAAGGTCGAGTGTTTATCAAAGCCAAGAAAAACATCGCAGCTGGCGAGGAGCTGAACTATGACTACGGCCTCATCATTGATGAGCCCATCACCAAAAAATTAATTGCGCAATACCCATGCTGGTGTGGCAGTCCAAAATGTCGAAAAACTTTGTTGGCCCAAAAGCCAAAATCTCGCAAGGCAAAAGACAAAGAGAAGGTGGCTGAAATTCGAAAAACCATCAAAAAATTGAAGGCGCAATTGAAGCGATTGGGTCATTGAGATCCAAAAACACGACCGCCCGAATCGCCTAATCTCGACATGATTTGACCGTCTCCATTTAATGCATGCAGGCAATTGAAAAGCCAATTGCTTTTGTATTGGGCTAAGCTGCACAATGCATTGCAAAAATCCCTCTGATCTGATATCTTCAAGATATCCAAACTTTGGGATGCACGGCATGCCTTCAAAATCCCTCCCGGCTCAAATACCCTTTAGATATCGAAGCGTCGACACCATTACCGGGGTCACTCGCGAAACGGCCAAGAAAGTGGCAGCACATCTTGGCGTTGATGAAACCCAAGCAATTCACATGGCATTGCAACAGCTGGCTGCCCGGGTATTGCCGCACTATGAAATTGATGATGGACCCTTGAATGCATCACAGCTGAAGCAAGTAAAGTTAGCCAGCAAAAAATCAATGACCGCTCAAGCATTAACGCCCCCCAAACTTCGCTCAAGCTTGTTCATCAACGAGTCTCAGACATGAGGCATTGGTGGCCTGAGCCCGCAGCAGGCGACATCGTTTGGTGTCATTTCCCAGATCAAATAGCAAACAAACCCAAGGCAAGGCCTAGTCTTTTATTAAGTGTGCACGAGATAGATGACGGCCATTACACTGTTGATTTAGCCTACGGAACAAGCCAAAAAGTTGAGCGTCTTTACGCAGGTGAGTTTTCTATCACTCAGGCAAAACATCCTATTGCTTTTTCAAGCTCCAACTTGAGTTACGACACCAAGTTCAATTTAAGGCAGGTGGTGAACTTACCCTTCAATTCCGATTGGTTTTCCGTGGCACCTCAAGCACCGCACGGTCAAAATCCAAAACTAGGTTTACTTCACGCCTCGATGGTGCCCAAGGTGCAAGCAACTTTTAAGCGAAGTCTATAGCGGCGCGTGGGTCATTTTTCTTCGCTCTTTCTTTCCAATTTTGATTTGAATTGAGTTGATTGTGAAATTTCAATAAAGCCACGTAAACTCATGGCTCGAACGTCAAGAGGACACCATGAGTTACTGCACCGATATCCAAAGTATTTTCAAATCCTTGAACCTCGCATTGCCGCCCTTCAATGCTCAGGGTTTCGAGGTCAACTCTCCTGTTGACGGCAGGTTGCTTGCAAAAGTTACGGCCCACACAGAAGCTCAAATCAGTGCAGAACTCTTTCGTTCACACCAAGCCTCGCTTGCTTGGCGCAAAGTACCAGCGCCCAAGCGAGGTGAGTTGGTGCGTGTATTTGGCGAACTTGTGAGACAGCACAAAGAGCCCCTGGGCCAACTGATTTCTCATGAAACCGGAAAGATCCTGCAAGAAGGCTGGGGAGAAGTTCAAGAGGTGGTCGACATTTGTGAGTTTGCAGTGGGACTCTCACGCCAGCTTTATGGATTGAGCATTGCCAGCGAACGCCCGGATCACAAATTGCTTGAAACTTGGCATCCACTAGGCGCTGTAGGCATCATTTCCGCCTTTAATTTTCCGATGGCAGTTTTCGCATGGAATGCTGCTTTGGCCTTGGTCTGTGGCAACACCCTTGTTTGGAAGCCTTCAGAGAAAGCGCCCCTGAGTGCCATGGCATTGACTGGGCTCCTGTTAAAAGCCGCAGAACAATCAGGAATGGCCACTGATGGAATGGTGTGCCTGCTTCAAGGCAACAGCACAGTGGGCAAAGCCATGGTTGAAAGCCCTCACATCAAACTGGTCAGTGCCACGGGCTCTACTGCCATGGGCCGCCAAGTTGCCATGGCCTGTGCAACAACTTTCAAAAAATCATTGCTAGAGTTGGGCGGCAACAATGCAGCCATTGTCTGCCCTAGCGCTAATTTAGAATTGGTAACACGGGGCGTGGTTTTTTCTGCAGCTGGCACAGCAGGTCAACGTTGTACTACCCTCAGACGACTTATTGTTCATCGCTCTGTTTACCAGCAGTTGATTTCATCTTTGCAAAAAGTATTTGAGAAGCTACCTGTGGGCAACCCGCTCACAACGGGAACCTTGGTAGGTCCCCTGATTGATCAAACTGCATTTAACAACATGCAGACCTCACTCGAAGAAGCCAAAAAATTAGGCGCCAAAGTTCATTTTGGAAATCGATGCGATGTGGGTGGTCCCCGTGCCTATTACGTTCGCCCAGCCATTGTTGAGTTTGAAATACAAATGGGTCCTATGCTGCGCGAAACTTTTGCGCCTATTTTGTACGTGGTTCCTTACGATAATTTTGAAGATGCCATTGCCATGAACAATGCAGCATCGCATGGTCTGTCTTCTTCTGTATTCACTCAAGATCTGCGTGAAGCAGAAATATTTACTTCATCCATTGGTTCTGATTGCGGCATAGCCAATGTCAACATAGGCACCAGCGGCGCTGAAATTGGCGGGGCATTTGGTGGTGAAAAAGAAACTGGCGGTGGGCGTGAGTCGGGTTCCGATGCCTGGAAGGCCTACATGCGCAGGACCACCAACACCGTGAATTACGGTAGCAGCTTGCCACTGGCACAGGGCATACAGTTTGATGTTTAACTGTGTAAGCTTAGCCCCAACCCAATGACAAATCTCTTGCACCCACTTGATCTAGCCACTAACCTAGAACTGAACAACGATGGTCTGTGGTTAGGCCACACTCAGCCAGCCTATGGCAACATGGTTGGCCCCTTTGGGGGTGTCACCTCTGCTGTCATGTTGAATGCTGTCCTGAAGCATCAAAATAGATTAGGTGATCCTGTCTCTCTGACTGTGAATTTTGCGGGCCCCATTGAAGACGGGCCCTTCACCATCCAAGCCCAAGCACTGAGAACCAATCGCTCAACACAGCATTGGTTCATGACACTTTTTCAGCATGATGGTCAAATTGCAACCACAGCCAGCGCTGTTTTTGCCATTCGCCGCGAAACTTGGCATTCAACAGAACTCGATTTTCCAGTTCGAAAGCCTGCTCTAGAACTAGCGCGGGCAGATACGTCCAAAGCGCCGGAGTGGACTCATCGCTATGACATGCGCACCATCAAAGGCCTCATGATTGACGGTCAGCAACTCAGCCAAGAACCAGATGCGATCACAGAATTTTGGATTCAAGATGATCCGCCGCGGCCACTTGATTTTTTATCTCTAACAGCTATCTGTGACTCATTTGTTCCCCGCATTTTCGTGCGCAAAATGGGTAGATTTCCTGCAGGCACCATTTCTCTCACCACGCATTTCCATACGGACACCGCATTTCTCAGTTCACACGGTACAAATCATGTATTGGGAATTGCGCACGCGTCTAAATTTGGTCTGGGTTACCATGATCAATCGGCTGAAATTTGGAGTGACCAGCAACAATTGATGGCCACCAGCCATCAAGTGGTTTACTACAAAGCCTAAGCAAACTGCGCCTTTCAAAGAAACTTGAAGCCCATCTTCAGAGCCTTCCGCATGATGGGCAAAACTTGTCCGGGCATCATGAGCATGGCAGCAAAGTCAAATTGCGTTTTAACCACACCCCGCTCGTGGCTGAATTCCTTGAAACCGTAGTGTCCGTGTGCGCGGCCTATGCCTGAATTGTTAACGCCACCGAAAGGTAAATTGCCTTGCAAGAACTGTAAGAGTGAATGGTTCACGCAAGCGCCACCCGATGTAATTTGGGTTAAGGTTTTGTCAATGTTGGCATTGGTTTGGCTGTAGATGTAATACGCCAATGGTTTAGGCCCAGCATTGATACTGGCAATCACTTGGTCTAAATCTGTGTAGCCAATGATGGGCAGCAATGGGCCAAAAATTTCTTCTTCCATGATTTTGGCGTCTGCCGGAATTTGGTCCAACAAAGTTGGTTGTACAAAACAGCTGGCTTCATCCACACCTCCGCCCTGCAAGGTACGCGCACCACGGGCCTGCGCATCGTCAAGCAGGTACTTGATGCGAGCAGTGTGTCTGGCGTTGACCATGTGCGCCAAATGAGGATTGCTGGCTTGATCTGTGAGTGAGGTACCGTAGGCCTTTTTGATTTCTTTTTTGCACAACTCAAGCCATTTGTGCTTGACGCTTTCGTGCACAAACACGTGATCGGGAGCAATGCAGGTTTGACCAGAGTTGGCAAACTTAGACCAAATAATGTTGCGGGCTGCCAACTTTAAATTGGCACTGGCGTCCACGATGGTGGGGCTTTTGCCGCCCAACTCCAAGGTGACGCTGGCCAAGTTTTTGGCAGCCGCTGCCATGACATGCTTGCCAATGGCAGGGCTACCGGTAAAGAACACATGGTCAAAGGGCAAGGCCTGTAGACCCTGGGCCACATCGGCTTCGCCTTCAATGACCGCCACTTCGTTTTCTGAAAACACCTCGCGCACCACCTTGGCAATCAGGCCCGACAAATGCGGCGTGAGTTCTGAGGGCTTCACAATGGCCGTGTTGCCCGCTGCAATGGCCGAGATGAGAGGGCCCAAGGTGAGGTTCACGGGGTAATTGAAAGGACCAATGATTAGGCAGCGTCCACGGGGCATGGACTGCACATAACTGCTGGTGCCCAAGGTCAACAGTGTGGGCCAAACTTTCTGTGGCTTCATCCATTTTTTTAAATTTCGAATGGCGTCGTTGGCTTCCAAACAGATGGGCAAGATTTCAGCCAAATCGACTTCGCCGGCCGGCTTTTTGAAATCGGCATAGGCCGCTTGATACCAATCTTCGGTATGCGCAATGACGGCATCGCGCAACTTGCGAATTTTTTCAATGCGCTCATTGGCCGTGGAGCCCCTAAGGCGCAGCGCCGTGGCAGCATGCGAGTCAAAAACTTGTTGCATTTGAACTGTAGGGCTTTGATCAGACATGTGTATCTCTTTAAGGGGTCGAATTAGAATCCGTCAGAGTTTAGGGCCTCAAAACGCGTTTTTGAAGAGTGTTTTCCGCGTTTTGTTAAACCTCGATCTCGTGTAGGCTCTCAATCGTATAAATAGACAAGGTTTTAGCATGTCAGACACCCCTTACGTTCCCCCCAAGGTCTGGACTTGGCAAAAGGCCAATGGCGGCCGCTTTGCCAACATCAATCGCCCTGTAGCAGGTGCAACGCACGAACAAGAATTGCCTAGAGGCAAGCACCCTCTTCAACTTTACTCATTGGGCACCCCCAATGGCATCAAAGTGACAGTCATGTTGGAAGAGTTGCTGGCACTTGGGCACGCAGGCGCTGAATACGATGCTTGGCTCATTCGCATCAGCGAAGGCATGCAATTTAGCAGCGGCTTTGTGGGCGTGAATCCAAATTCCAAAATTCCAGCGCTGCTGGATTACAGCACGCCAACACCACAGCGCGTGTTTGAGTCGGGTTCTATCCTTTTCTATTTGGCCGAAAAATTCAAAGCCTTTTTACCAACCGATGTTGCCAAACGCACCGAGTGCATGTCTTGGCTCATGTGGCAAATGGGCAGTGCGCCTTACCTGGGTGGCGGCTTCGGTCACTTCTACGCTTATGCGCCCACCAAAATTGAATACGCCATTGATCGCTTTGCCATGGAAGTGAAGCGTGAACTCGATGTCTTAAACCAAAGGCTGGCCAACAACCGATTTGTGTGTGGTGACGATTACACCATTGCCGACATGGCCATTTGGCCTTGGTATGGCAGCTTGGCCAAAGGCGAGCGCTACGATTCAGGTGAGTTTTTACAAGTTCACGAATACACCCATGTGATTCGATGGGCCGATGAAATAGAGGCCCGACCTGCTGTTCAAAGAGGCCGCATGGTCAACCGTGTGATGGGGCCCTTAGAAATTCAACTGCATGAACGCCACGATGCAAGTGACTTTGATCTGCACACCCAAGACAAGCTGCAGAAAAAAGACTAAACAAGGTTGGTGCGCAATAGCATATTGTGAACTTGCGCTTCGATCACATCAATTGGCCATTTGGGCCAAAGCCGCCTGCAAACCAGCCAAGCCACCCACACGCTGATCGTTGATGAAAACCTGCGGCATTTGACGCACAGCGGGCCCACACTTTTCATAGAAAGCCATGCGCTCTGCTTCGTCGTCAATTTTAATTTCTTCGTAGGCCAAAGATTTGGACTTGAGAATCATCTTGACTGACTCGCATTGGGGGCAGGCAGACTTGGAGTAGACAACTATTTTGAGGCTCATAAGCGTGACAGGATAGTTTGAAGAACGGGGAGATGATTAAATCTTGATTTAAATCATATGATAACCATTTGATGAGTTAGATAATGGCATTGACATGATTGAAAAACACAATGGTTTACCTTAATTCCTTGCTGTTGAATTTGGGTTGAAAATACAAGTTTCCT
>SXXD01000136.1 GCA_005789685.1 Burkholderiales bacterium | reverse complement strand
TAAGCGCTCTGTCGCATTGCCCCAAGTGCCCACAGCCAGAGAGGCTGGCGTGAAGAATTTGTATGCAGCTTCTTGGAATGCTCTAGCAGTGCCTTCCAAAACACCCCGTGACATTGTTCAAAAGTTAAACCAAGAAATTCAGAACGCTTTGAATTCAGCAGAAGTTCGGAAAAAACTGCTGGACATGAATGTCGACCCGCAGCCAGGGAGCTTGCAGCAAGCTGCCGATTTGTTAAGCAATGAGACCAAGCGCTGGGTTGAAGTTATGCAACGTGCCGGCATTCCCAAGCTATGAACGCTGGCGACTGTGAGTTCATGGCTTACACAGACTCTAACAACCTCAAAGCAGTTTCTCTAATGAGGCTCAGTGTTGCTTGCTGAGTCAGGGTGCTGGGTCTTTGTGAACTGACCACACAACTCAACTCAATGCTCAATTGAGGTTGTGAAATGGGGCGAGTTGAAAAAGCGGATGGGTTGATGGAGCGCGTCACGGCATTGCGCGACAAGATGGCACAGCCAGCGCCATCTGCTACCAAATCGAGGATGGCTGTGACGCTGTCAATTTCGAGGGCAATTTGAGGCTGCGTGCCAAGTGCGGCCATTTCTGATTCCACATGCATTCGGATGGCGTTGGGGCGACTTGGAATGACCAAGGGAAATTTTGAAACATCTTTCAAATCAATTGGCGGCGGCGGGGGATCTTCCTGAAGACCTGGCGGTCGTTTTTGAACCAGCCACAACTCTTCTTGAACCAGATGCGAAATTTCCAATCCCGATGTGGCTTTCATGTTGTAGAGCAGGGCGATGTCAAGCCTGCCGTTCACCAGGCTTTCTTGCATGGCGGTTGTCAAGCCTTCGCTGATCGACATCTGGGCTTCTGGCATTTTTTCTCTGAAAGCACGGGTGAGTGGCACAGTTAAGACCCTGGCCACACTGGGCGGCAGTCCTAAAGCGACACGGCCGGTAAGGCCACTGCGAGCGCGGCCTAGTTCTTCGTGGGCGCGCTCTACTTGATGCAAGATGCCTCGCCCATGCTCCAAAAGCAACAAGCCGGCCTCGGTGGGACTGGCGCCGCGTCCGTTTCGTTTGAGTAAATTCTGTCGCAACTCAACTTCCAAGAGCCTGATTTGGCGGCTTAGAGCAGGTTGCGCCACATTGAGGGCAATGGCGGCGCGGGTAAAGCTTCCCATTTCGGCTACGCGCACAAAATATTCAATTTGCTTGAGGTCCATTGGGGAATTTTGCCATAACAGGGTCTCTGTTATATAAATTTGTTCTATCTGCTAGTGTTACGCAGGCCTAGTTCAAGGGGGTGTTAAGTTGGAAAATTGACAAATTCTTGTCACTTAGACGCTCGGATTTAGACCATGAAAGCTTCTTCTCAAACTGCGGTTCCTTGCTTGTTGATGCGGGGCGGCACCTCCAAGGGGCCCTTTTACAAAGCCGCCGATCTGCCTTCAGACATAGCCCTCAGAGACAAAGTATTGTTGGCGGCAATGGGTTCGCCAGACAAACGCCAAATCGATGGCTTGGGTGGTGCACACCCATTGACCAGCAAAGTGGGCATCGTGAGCCAAAGTTCCGTGCCCGGCGTAGCGCTTGATTTTTTATTCGCACAACTTCAACCTGACAATGACACGGTGGATACAACGCCCAACTGCGGCAACATGTTAGCCGCCGTGGTGCCCTTTGCCTTAGAAACGGGCATGCTTCAAGCGCAAGGTGATCAGACCACCTTTCGTGTCTTGACCTTGAACACCAACATGCAATGCGACATTACGGTCGACACCACGGGTGGCTTGGTGCAATACGAAGGGAAGGCACGCATTGATGGCGCACCAGGCACTTCGGCGCCTGTTGTGATTAATTTTTTAGACACTGCAGGCTCGGTCTGTTCTGGCCTTTTGCCCACGGGTCGTGTGAAAGACACGCTGACTGTGAAAGGCGCTGGTTTTGAGCCCTTTACCTTGGACGTGACTTGCATTGACAACGGCATGCCCTTAGTGATGTTCAAAGCCACTGATGTTGGCCGAACTGGCTACGAATCGGTGGCGGCCATGAATGCCGACAGCGAACTCAAAACCAAGATTGAAGCAGTGCGCTTGCAAGTGTCTCTGCTCATGGGCTTGGGCGATGTGAGTCAAAAAAACTATCCCAAAATGACACTCATTGCAGCGCCGCAAAACGGCGGTGCTTTAAGCACTCGCAGTTTCATTCCGCATGTGTGTCACGACGCCATTGGTGTTCTGGCTGCCGTCACGGTGGGCACTGCATGCGTGCTAGAGGGTTCTGTGTGCGATGGCATTGCTGTGATGCCTGCTGGCGCTGCCAAAAATGTTTCGGTCGAACATCCCACGGGCGAGTTCAGTGTGGCATTGCAAACAGAGCCTGCGCCTCATTTACCGGGTGGACAAAACGTCACACAGGCTGCCTTGTTAAGAACAGCCAGGTTGCTCATGCGAGGAGAGGCCATGGTGCCAGCTTCCTTGTGGTCTAGACCTGCCGCATAATTTTCTCAATTCACTTTTCAATTGGACGCCTTCATGAGTACCCAAAAACCGATGATCATTGATTGCCATGGCCACTACACCACGGCCCCTATCGCTTTGGAAAAATGGCGAAATGCGCAGATTGCCAATCTGAACACGCCTGAGCTGGGTCCTAAAGTAGCTGACCTGAAAATCAGCGACGACGAGTTGCGCGAATCGATTGAGAACAACCAATTGCGTTTGATGAAAGAGCGCGGATCTGACTTGACCCTGTTCAGCCCACGCGCCAGTTTCATGGCGCACCACATTGGCGATTTCAATGTGTCTTCCACATGGGCTGCCATTTGCAACGAGTTGTGCTACCGCGTGAGCCAATTGTTTCCAGACCATTTTGTGCCTGTTGCCATGTTGCCGCAGTCACCGGGTGTTAACCCAGCCACTTGCATTCCGGAGTTAGAGCGCTGCGTCAAAGAGTACGGCAATGTGGGTATCAATCTGAATCCAGACCCTTCTGGCGGTCACTGGACTTCTCCCCCCTTGAGCGACAAGCATTGGTTTCCCATTTACGAAAAAATGGTGGAGCACAACATCCCGGCCATGATTCACGTTAGCACCAGTTGCAACAACTGTTTTCACACCACCGGGGCCCACTATTTGAATGCAGACACCACAGCGTTTATGCAGTGCCTTACCTCTGATTTGTTCAAAGATTTTCCCACCTTGAAATTTCTCATTCCCCATGGCGGAGGTGCTGTGCCATACCACTGGGGGCGCTTCCGCGGTTTGGCGCAAGAACTCAAGAAGCCTTTGTTGCAAGACCATTTGCTGAACAATATTTTCTTTGACACATGCGTCTATCACCAGCCTGGCATTGATTTGTTGACCAAGGTCATTCCTGTCGACAATATTTTGTTTGCTTCAGAAATGATTGGTGCGGTGCGCGGTATTGACCCAGAAACTGGTCATTATTTTGACGATACCAAGCGTTACATTCAGTCATCAAGCGCCTTGAACGAAGAGCAACGTTACAAAATTTACGAAGGCAACACACGCCGTGTGTTCCCAAGACTGGATTCGCACTTGAAAGCCAAGGGACTGTGAAGGCGCAAACTGCCAAGCATTTTTCTCTCAACATTTGCAAATTGGATTGAACATGACAGAACTCGGAATTGTGAAACGCAACATCATCCGCGCAGACAAAGCGGCCGTCGACAAATTAGGCCGTTTTGGCGTGGCCACCGTGCATGAGGCCATGGGTCGTGTGGGCCTGATGCAAAGGTACATGAGACCTATCTACAGCGGTGCACCTGTTTCTGGAACAGCTGTCACGGTGCTTTTGCACCCCGGTGACAATTGGATGATGCACGTGGTAGCTGAGCAAATTCAAGCTGGCGACATTGTGATTGCAGCCCTGAGTGCTGACAACTGCGATGGTTTCTTTGGTGACTTATTGGCCACCTCTTTCATGGCGCGCGGTGCCAAAGCTTTGGTCATTGATGCCGGTGTGCGTGATGTTCGTGAGCTTACTGCGATGGGATTTCCAGTTTGGAGCAAGGGAATCAGCGCCAAAGGCACCATCAAATCAACCTTG
>SXXD01000135.1 GCA_005789685.1 Burkholderiales bacterium | reverse complement strand
GCCATCATTGCAGAAAAAAATGCCACCACCGTGGTAGAGCCTGGTTGGCAAGCTCACGTGACTGCGCTTGATCATCTGTTGTTAAGCCGCATGGAAGCGCGGCAAACCAAGTACGCTGCGGGCACCACCGTCGACCCTGTGTTATTAGAGGTTTTTAATAATTTGTTCATGAACATTGCCGAGCAAATGGGCTTGCAACTTCAGAATACCGCTTACTCCGTCAACATCAAAGAGCGCTTGGATTTCTCTTGCGCTTTGTTCAGTGCCGAGGGGCATCTGATTGCCAACGCGCCGCACATGCCCGTGCATTTGGGCAGCATGGGGGAGAGCATCAAAACTGTCATTCGCGAAAACGCAGGAACTATGTACCGCGGTGATGTGTATGTCCTCAACGATCCGTATCACGGCGGCACCCACTTGCCCGATGTGACGGTCATCACGCCTGTCTTTTTAGAAGGTGCATTAAAACCTGAGTTTTATGTCGGCTCGCGCGGCCACCATGCCGACATTGGCGGCACCACACCCGGTTCGATGCCGCCGTTCTCCACCACCATTCAAGAAGAAGGCGTGCAGATCAACAACGTGAAGTTGGTGGCTGCAGGCGTACTTCAAGAGCAGACCATGCTGGATCTGTTGTCTAGTAGTCAATACCCCAGTCGCAATCCGCAGCAAAACATGGCGGACTTGCGCGCACAGTTGGCGGCCAATGAAAAAGGTGTGCAAGAGCTTCGCAAGATGGTCGATGAATTTGGTTTGGAAGTGGTGCAGGCCTACATGCGCCATGTGCAAGACAATGCCGAAGAGTCTGTGCGCCGTGTCATCACGCGTTTGAAAGATGGCGAATTCACATTGCCTTTGGACAACGGTGCGCAAATCAAAGTGGCGGTTCGAGTGAATTCGAAAAGTCGAAGTGCAGAGATTGATTTCACGGGTACCAGTGCGCAGCAGACTAACAACTTCAATGCGCCCACCGCTGTTTGTATGGCGGCAGTTTTGTACGTGTTCAGAAGCTTGGTGAATGACGACATTCCTTTGAATGCGGGTTGCTTGAAGCCTTTGAAGGTGATCATTCCAACAGGCTGCATGCTCAATCCCAATTTTCCAGCTTCTGTGGTGGCGGGCAATGTGGAAACATCGAGCTGCATTACCAATGCACTTTTTGGCGCTTTGGGTGTGATGGCAGGCAGCCAGCCCACCATGAACAACTTCACCTTTGGCAATGCCAAGTACCAATACTACGAAACCATTTCGGGTGGCAGTGGCGCCGGTGTGTTGTTGGACGATGCCGGTCACATCACTTCAGGCTTCAATGGCACATCGGTGGTGCAAACGCACATGACCAATTCGCGATTAACCGATCCTGAAATTTTAGAATTTAGATTTCCTGTTCGTTTGGACAGTTATGCCTTGCGTGAAGGCTCGGGTGGCAAAGGTAAGTGGTCGGGTGGCATGGGCGGTGTGCGGCGCATACGTTTTTTAGAACCTATGACGGCCAGTATCTTGTCCAATGGCCGCGTACACCCCGCATTTGGTGCGGCAGGCGGTCAGCCGGGTGCGCCGGGAATTAACCAAGTGCGACGTAAGGACGGCAGTGTCGAAGTTTTAAAACACATTGGCCAGGTAGAAATGGCGCCTGGCGATGTGTTTGAAATTCACACGCCAGGCGGTGGTGCTTATGGCGCCCCAGAAGCCTAAAAAAACCAACTTCTGAGGCTGCTGGCCAACTTAAGACTTGCCTGATTTTGGCTTTTCGGGTTGTGCCGCCTTGGCGGGTTCAGGGGTACCGCCGCCTTGGTATCCCGAGCCATTGACAGTCAGCCCTTGCGATGAAAACTTGGCTGAACTTTTCTCGCCCATGCCGCTGACGCGGTGCATGAGATCGGGCCAGTCTTTGAAACTGCCTTTGTTGCGCTCTTTCAAAATTTTGCCAGACAGGGAAGGCCCAATGCCTTTGATGCCGTCTAGTTCGGCCGCGCTGGCTTTATTGACATCGACAGCGGCAAAGCTGGACAAAGAAAACAGCAGGGCTGTAAGGGCTAAGATTTTTTTCAACATGTTCAATTCCTAAAGATCGCATCGCCACTGTGGTGATGCAGCCTCGATTCAACTGCTGAATGATTCTAAAAAGTGAAGTTTGCAACTGAAGGACAGGGGTTGCAATGCACTGAAAGTAAGTGCTTGAAGTGTGCTTTGTGATGCAGCTTAAAGCTCTTCAACTCTGCGCGGGGGGTAGCTGTCCCAAGCCTGGCAACCCGGGCAGTGCCAGAAATGCTCTTTGGCTTCAAAACCGCAAGCCGCACAGCGGTATCGCGACAAGGGCCTAGAAGCTTGCTCCAGCGCTTTTTGAACAGGTCCACGGGTTTCATCGCCACCTAAATCAGCGCCCGCCAACCAACGTGATGCCGCCAAAAGGGAGGGTTGTTTTTGCAGATGCTCGATATAGCGTTGGCGTGTGTGTGCTTCGCTGTCGGCACTTGTTTTTTCAAGGCTCACAATGGCGTCCATCACATCGATGCAGGGACTTTGTTCATAGTGCGACTTGAGCAATGCCAAGGTTTGAGGCACACGTTGTGAGGTTTGAGCGGACATGACCAAGCTGGGTGCCGCCAAAGGTGCTGCAACCGAAGACGATTCAAACAGTTGACTCAAGGTGTCGCATGCCAGAGTGGCTTGGTTCATGTTCAATTGAAGTTGTCCCAGCAGCAAGCGGGGACGAGGTGCTTCTGGCGCATCTTGGATGGCATTGAGCAGCAATTGAGAAGCGCCGGCGCTATCGCCTTGTGCATTGAGTTCGCGGGCCTGTTCGCACAGGTAATGGGCTTTGCGAACAGAGAAACTCACTTCGCCAGAGCCTTCTAATTGCTCTGCCACT
>SXXD01000134.1 GCA_005789685.1 Burkholderiales bacterium | reverse complement strand
GGCACCAACAAAAATGGTTTTTCGTAAACCTTGGCAGTGAGCGGTTTATATTCAATCAACTGAAAATATTCATTTTCAAAAACCACAGCGCCTTCGGTAGTGGCCACGTTCTCACCCACCACAAACTTGCTTTCGTCTGTCATGGACACATGACCCTGCTGCATGTCATGCAACAAGTTTTGAATACCCTTTGCAAGACTCTCACCTTGCGTGTCAATGGCTTTCTTTTGCGCTTCTGCATTGAAGGCTAAGAAGTTGCTGGGAGCAGAAGCCGCAACCCATTGCTCGACTGCAAATTTGATTTTGTTTTGGGTGTGCTCATCGGCCTCAACCGCATCAGCCAAACCCATGAGTGTTTTGGCATTGAGCAAATAGGCGCCCGCCGTGAAAGCGGCCATGGGGTTGGCAGTCCAAGCCTCACTTGAAAAACGGCGGTCCTTCATTTCATGCTTAGATTCAAGGCCGTGATTCCAGAGCGCCGTAGCTTCTTCTAAATAGGCGGCCTGTAATTCCTTTAACTTTTCCTGAGAAAAAGTAAGTTGCGGCACAGCATCTTGTGCAGGGGGCACAATACCGCCTAGGTCCATGGTTTGAAAAGTTTGCATGGCCTGACCCCAGCTTTTAGCCAGATTTTGCTGAAACTCTTCGCCGGCGCGTGACCAAAATTCGTTTTGAGAATTTGTCATGTGCTCATCTCCTGTTATTTTTCAAATAAATACTCATGTACATCGTTGCAATTGCTTGGATTTACGTCGCGCTCATGATGGGCGTTGCCGAGGCCACCAACACAAATGGAACCGTCCTAGGAGGGATTGTTACCTTCATTCTTTACGGGATCCTTCCAACTGGCATAATTATTTACATAATGGACGCACCCCGTCGCAAGAGGGTCCGATTGGCACGAGAGCGCGAAGCCTCAGAAATGGCCACGCCAGACCCTAAGCTGTAATCCAGATGTAAGCGGCCATGCGCCCAGAGCCACCTTTGCGCACGGCATCGCGCCTGTGAGAGTGGTATTTGGCTTCTTGGCGATAGGTGCACCAAGCCAAGGAGCTGTCGTTACCGCAAATGACTTGAAAGCCTGCCGCGGTCAGCCGCCATCGTGCAAGCCCTGCCAAATCGGCCAAATACTTGCCTGCACCCTGGGCCACAAAAAAGTCTTCGTACCGCATTGCTTCAAGGGCTGGCTTTTGCAGTGAAATGAAGGCGTCAAGCACATCCTGCCCCACTTCAAATGCAGTCGGCCCAATACAGGGACCTAACCAAACCATACAGTCTTGTGTGGAAAACCCATGCGCTGTTGCACCTTGGGCAAGCGTTTCCACCACACCATGACCGTTGGCGCCCGCAAGACCGCGCCATCCAGCATGTGCCGCAGCAACCCACTTGGCCTGGGGGTGGCACACCAAAATAGGCAAACAATCGGCCGCCATCATGGCACACGCAATACCACTTTGCGTGGTCCAAGCCACATCGCCCTCAAGCCCTGAAGGCGTCTGCGCCTCAATGGCCAGCGCCTTCACACCATGCACTTGCTTGAGATAAACCGCCGGCACACCCATGGCACTTTCAACCAAGCCACGGTTGAGCAGGACTTGGCCAGGTTCATCACCCGACATCAGGCCAAGGTTAAGAGATGACCAAGGCTCGGTTGAAACACCGCCTTCTCGGGTGGTCATAAGGGCCCGCACGAAGTGCGGTGCGGGCCATTCGGGTTGAAATCCGATCAAGCCTTTAGGCTGCGTCAGGGCAGGCAGAGGGTTGGGCCTTTTGGAAGGCGTCCAATTTCATGCAGGCATCGAAGGCCGCCATGGTCAAAGGCAAGCCATCGAAGCTCACCTCAAACCTTTTGCCATTGAAAATTTGCGGTACCAAGCAGCAATCGGCCAGGGTGGGCATGTTGCCAAAACAGTAGGTCGATTGAGGACCTTGGGCCAACTGGCGTTCAAAGGCCTCCAGTCCGTCTCTCACCCAGTGGCGGTACCAGGTGTTTTTCTGGTCTTCGCTCAAACCCAGTGTGGCGCTTAAGTACTTTAGAACCCGAAGGTTGTTGATAGGGTGGATTTCGCAAGCAATCGATTGTGCCAAAGCGCGGACACGTGCTCTGTCCAAGGCATCCTTTGGCAACAACGCAGGCTCTGGGTGGGTTTCATCCAGGTATTCAATGATGGCCATGGACTGGCTCAGGTGCTCTCCCTCCACAAGCAAGTTGGGCACCAGATTGTCAGCAGCCACAGTGCTGTAGGCGGCTTCCTTGTGCTCGCCCTTGCCAATGTGAACTGCGATATATTCATAGGGCAAGCCCTTCAAGTTCAATGCAATTCGTACGCGAAATGACGCTGAGGAACGGAAGTAATTGTAAAGTTTCATAAGCATTAGCATAAACTGGAAACATGTCCGCCGACACTCTGCAACCTCATCTTCCATGGATTGAAAGCCATTTACCGCTGCCCCCCGTAGAAAACGCATGGGGCGAAGACACCGAGGCGCCAGGTTTGCTGGCAGCGGGCTCAGATTTAGGGGTTGAGCGGCTCTTAGAAGCCTATGCCAAAGGCGTGTTTCCTTGGTTCAACGCCGACCAGCCAGTGCTGTGGTGGAGCCCCGATCCCCGCATGGTGCTGCAAATCAAACACTTCAAGCTTCACCGATCTTTGCGAAAAACTTTGGCTCGGTATTCGGTACATCCGCAATTTGAGTTGTGTTTTGACCGTGCATTTGACGACGTGATTGAAGCATGCGCGCAAAGCCCCAGAGAAGGTCAAAAAGGAACATGGATTGTGCCACCCATGGTGGCGGCCTACAAAGCCTTGCACCGCGCAGGCTTTGCCCACAGCGCCGAAACATGGCTTGATGGCCACTTGGTGGCAGGTCTGTACTTTGTTTGCATTGGCAAAGCTGTGTTTGGCGAATCCATGTTCAGCACGCTCAGTGACGGCTCCAAAATGGCACTTGCAGCTTTGGTTCATGTCTGCGAGCAACACAATATTCAGGTCATTGATTGCCAGCAAAATACGGCTCATTTGGCCTCGATGGGCGCCAGCGAAATGACGCGCACCGCATTTTTAGCTCAAAGTGTGCCTGCCTTGCAACTCACAAGTCCTGACTGGAAAAATGCCCAAATTGATTGGGATGTTTGGCGAACGGGCGCACTATGACACACCTCAAGGACCTGCCCTTTAGCACGCTGCAGTTTTATGCCACTGCCGCCTACCCTTGCAGCTATCTAGATGGCCGTGAAGCACGCTCGCAGGTGGCGACACCCAGTCATTTGATTCAAACCGATGTGTATTCGGACTTGGTCGAGCGTGGCTTTCGCAGAAGTGGCCTCTTTACCTACCGGCCCTATTGCGATGGCTGCCAAGCATGCGTGCCCATGCGAGTACTGTGCAATGAGTTCAAGCCCAACAAAAGTCAAAAGCGAGCTCTGAGAAAACATCAAAATTTAGTGGCGCGCGTGTCTAGATTGGGTTTTGAAAATGAACATTACGACTTGTATTTGCGCTATCAAAACAGTCGCCATTCAGGTGGCGGCATGGACCAAGACAGCATTGAGCAATACAAGCAGTTTTTGCTTCAGAGTCGAGTCAATTCGAGGTTGGTTGAGTTCAGAGAAGCCTGTGCCACTGGCGAAGTGGGTGAACTCAAAATGGTCTGTATTGTCGATGTCCTAAATCAAGGGCTGTCTGCGGTGTACACCTTTTATGCCCCAGAGGAGCACGCCAGTTACGGAACTTATGGCGTGCTTTGGCAAATTCAACAGGCCAAAGACCTAGGTCTGCCTTACGTTTACATGGGCTACTGGATTGGTGCCAGCTCAAAAATGCAATACAAAGAACGCTTTGCGCCCTGCGAGAGCCTTCAAAATGACCAATGGAAGCCTCACCCTTCTCCGCGATGACAAATTGGATCACCACAAAGGCAATTTCATCTTGTAAAATAAGATTTCACAAACAGCACTAGGTTCAGTCCCATGAGAAAAGCTGAAGCACACCCGCCAGCAGCACCGACCATTCAAGTTATAGAGCGCTTGTTTTCACTGATGGATGTATTGGCTTCAAGAGAAGAAGCCATTTCACTGAAAGAGATCAGTGAAAAAACAGGCTTACATCCGTCCACCGCACACCGAATCCTGAACGACCTGACCATTGGCCGTTTTGTAGATCGCCCAGAACCTGGCAGCTATCGATTGGGCATGCGCATGTTAGAACTGGGCAACCTGGTCAAGGCGCGCCTCAATGTGCGCGATGCCGCACTTGCACCTATGCGAGATTTGCACAAACTGATCCAACAACCTGTCAACTTAAGCATGCGACAGGGCGACGAGATTGTTTACATCGAGCGCGCCTTCAGCGAGCGCTCGGGCATGCAAGTTGTTAGAGCCATTGGCGGCCGTGCGCCTTTGCATCTAACATCGGTCGGCAAGTTGTTTTTGTCTGTAGATGAGCCCATGAAGGTTCGAAGCTACGCTACGCGCACAGGCTTAAACGGTCAGACCAAAAATAGCATTACACAGCTGCAAGTGTTGGAACGTGAACTGTCCAAGGTTCGCCAATATGGCATTGCGCGCGACAACGAAGAATTGGAATTGGGCGTGCGCTGTATTGCTGCAGGCATTTACGATGACCAGGGCAAGTTGCTTGCGGGCCTCTCTATCTCAGCACCTGCTGATCGAATTGACGAAGCTTGGTCGGCCAAATTGCAAGCAACAGCCGAAGGAATTTCTCAAGCCCTAGGCTACAAAGATTGAGGCTTTAGCCAGCCGCATCGGCTGAAGTAACTTGACTGCGAACATTTTGATTTTCGACCCAGCGTCGAACTCGCTCTGCATCTGCAATTCGGCTTAATTTGCCGGCAGAGTCTAAAAACACCATGATGATTTTGCGACCCGCCACCTTGGTCTGCATGGCCAAGCATTGGCCAGCTTCAGAGATGTAGCCCGTCTTTTGCAAACCGATGTCCCAGTTGGGACTTTTCACCAGTCTGTTGGTGGTGTTGTATTGCAGAGTTCTGCGGCCCACGGCCACCTCTCGCCCAGGTGATGTTGAAAGTTCACGCATCAAGGGGACATCGTACGCAGCACCGACCAGCACGGCCAAATCTGTGGCGCTGGATTGGTTGCGGCTAGAAAGTCCAGTCGGTTCGACGTAATGTGTGGACACCATGCCAAGGCTTTTAGCGCGATCGTTCATGGCTCTGACAAACAAAGGCATGCCGCCTGGATAAGTTCTTCCCAGTGCGTGTGCAGCGCGATTTTCACTGGCCATCAAGGCCAGGTGCAACAAGTCACCGCGGCTGAGTACCGAACCAACAGCCAAACGCGAGGTGCTGCCCTTTTCGGTGTCCACATCATCTTGGGTGATGGTGATCATTTCGGTTAGAGCCAAGTTGGCATCGCTGATGACCAAGCCTGTCATGAGTTTGGTAAGTGATGCAATGGGCAAGACGGCCATGTCGTTCTTGCGAATTAAAACTTCATGTGTGTCTTGATCAATGACAAGTGCCACGCTTGAGCGCAAATCGAGAAAGTCAGCGCCTTGGTGTAAACCGGCAATGCGGCCAAAAGAAGGTCTTGTGTCTGTGGACTTTTGCTTGACGGATTTACGGGGTTTTTGAGTATTTTTAGCTGAGGCCTTGGGTGAAGGTTTGGCTGCAGATTTGGCTGTGTTTTGTGCAGAAACCACCGGTTTTTTGGCGGCAACTGTTTTTCGCGTGTTTTCGTTGTCTGCCGCAAAGCTTGGAAGTGACATCAAGGCCAAGATGCACAAAGGCAAACAAGGATTGAAAACACGGCAGGAAAACAAGCGATTTAGTGGATTCAAAGCATTACTTTCGAGGCTCAAAGTCATTCGGAAATTGGCGAGTTTCATAGAAACTTGCGACAGTGTACCAAAATAAAAAAACTGCGCAAGATCAACACCTTGCGCAAGCTTCTTGATGACCTTGTTCAGTCTTTGCTCTTAAGCAATTAGCCCTGAGCCGCCACCCTGTCTGCTTTGCTTTGAAGTTTATTCAAGGCGCTCAAATAGGCCTTGGCCGAGGCCACAATGATGTCGGGGTCAGAGCCTACGCCATTGACAACGCGGCCGCTGTTTTGCAAGCGAACCGTGACTTCGCCTTGGCTTTCGGTCGATCCGCTGATGGCGTTCACAGAATAAAGCACCATTTCAGCGCCGCTTTCCACGATCGATTCAATGGCTTTGAGGGATGCATCTACGGGGCCATTGCCCTCCGATTTGCCATGAACTTCCTTGCCACTGACCGTAAAAACAATGGCGGCGCTGGGTCGCTCTCCTGTTTCACTGTGTTGCGCCAAAGATACGAAGGCATATTGCTCTTTGTCTTGGGTGACGCTTTCTTCACTGACCAAAGCCAAGATGTCTTCGTCAAAGATTTCGCTTTTGCGGTCTGCTAATTCTTTGAAACGCGTAAAGGCCGCGTTCAACTCCGTCTCACTTTCAAGCACCACACCCAACTCTTGCATGCGTTGCTTGAAGGCGTTGCGGCCGCTTAATTTGCCCAGCACAATTTTGTTGGCTGACCAGCCCACATCTTCTGCCCGCATGATTTCGTAGGTGTCGCGCGCTTTAAGCACGCCATCTTGGTGAATGCCTGAGGCATGTGCAAAGGCATTGGCACCCACCACTGCCTTGTTGGGCTGAACGACAAAGCCTGTGGTCTGGCTCACCATGCGACTGGCCGCCACGATGTGGATGGGATCGATGTTCATCTCTAAACCAAAGTAATCTTTGCGCGTTCTGACGGCCATGACAATTTCTTCCAAGGAACAATTGCCTGCCCTCTCACCCAAGCCATTGATGGTGCATTCAACCTGACGGGCACCCCCCAACTTCACACCTGCCAAACTGTTGGCCACCGCCATGCCCAAGTCGTTGTGGCAATGGACAGACCAAATGGCTTTGTCTGAGTTTGGAATTCGTTCGCGAAGTGTTTTGATGAACTGACCATACAACTCTGGTACAGCATAACCAACGGTGTCGGGCACGTTGATGGTGGTGGCGCCTTCATCAATGACAGCCTCTAAAATTTTGCACAAGAAATCCATGTCGCTTCGGTAGCCATCTTCTGGGCTGAACTCGACGTCTGCGACCAAATTGCGTGCAAACCTGACGGACTGTTTGGCTTGCTCGAAAACCTGATCGGGTGTCATTCGAAGTTTCTTTTCCATGTGCAATTCAGAGGTGGCAATGAAGGTATGGATGCGACCACTGTTGGCGCCCTTCAAGGCTTCTGCTGCGCGAGAAATATCGCGGTCGTTGGCGCGCGACAAGGAGCAGATCGTGGAGTCTTTGATGGCGTTGGCAATGGCCTGAACAGCCTCAAAGTCACCGTTGGAGCTGGCTGCGAAACCGGCTTCGATCACGTCAACGCGCAATCGCTCTAATTGACGCGCAATGCGCAGCTTTTCGTCACGGTTCATGGAAGCACCCGGCGACTGCTCACCATCGCGCAATGTCGTGTCAAAAATAATCAATTTATCGGCCATGTTTCACTCCTGGTTTTAAATCTTCAAAAAAGCGACTCTGAAATAAAAAAAGCCCGCTGCGATTGGCATGCGGGCTTGATGGGAAACTGAACAGCGTGCGCTATACATCCCGCCCGTGGGGCGTTAGTAGTAGGGCCAGCAAATTCGTTTTCATGGAAATAATGTATCACAACTTTTAGAAAAGGTCATTACTGGTGAAGCCCGCGCTCATCGGGGTCTTTGGTAGATGTACTGATGACGCTGGTGGGTTCACCCTTAAAACGGCGCCAGCCATACAAGACATAGCCACTCAGCCCGTAACTGACGAACAAGCCAAAAAGCACTATGGGGGGGTGAATGTTGACTGCCGCAATGCCAAGGGCAATGAGCACAATGACCACAAAGGGCACACTTTGCTTCATGCCGACATCTTTAAAACTGTAAAAAGGCACGTTGGTGACCATGGTGAGCCCTGAAAACAGCGCCACCACAAACATGGGCCAAGCCATGGCGCTTGGCGAAATTTCAGCATCGGTCATGATGGAGATGAAGCCCATCACCAAGGCCGCAGCCGCAGGGGAAGGCAAACCTTGGAAAAACCGCTTGTCAACCACCGCGGTGTTGACATTGAAACGCGCCAAGCGCAAAGCGGCGCAAGCACAGTAAACAAAAGCGGCTATCCAACCCCAACGACCCAGTCCTTTGAGTGACCACTCGTACGCAATGAGAGCGGGCGCTGCACCAAAGGAGACCATGTCGGACAAAGAGTCCATCTGTTCTCCGAAGGCACTTTGGGTGTTGGTCATGCGCGCTACACGGCCGTCTAGGCTGTCTAGCACCATGGCACAGAAAACACCAATGGCAGCCAAGTCAAAACGGCCATTCATGGCCATCACGATGGCATAAAAGCCACCGAACAAAGCTGCCAACGTGAAGAGGTTAGGCAACACGTAGATGCCCTTTCGGGGCTTACGTGGTTGACTGCTCAACTCTACGTCGTCGGAATTTTCTGAACCATCGTGCATGCGAGCTTTCTTTTGGTTGAAGCGGATGCCGAAATCAGTTGCGTGTTTTGTCAACCAACTTGTTTTTGGCAATCCAAGGCATCATTGAGCGCAATTGTTCGCCGACAACTTCAATTGAGTGCTCAGCGGTTAAACGACGGCGCGCCGTCATGCTTGGGTAGTTGGTGCGGCCTTCCAAGATGAACATCTTGGCGTACTCACCGGTTTGAATACGTTTCAGGGCGCTTCGCATGGCTTCGCGTGATTGCTCGTTGATGATTTCAGGGCCCGTGACGTACTCGCCATACTCTGCATTGTTAGAGATGGAGTAGTTCATGTTGCCAATGCCGCCTTCGTAAATGAGGTCAACAATGAGCTTCAATTCGTGCAAGCACTCGAAGTAAGCCATCTCAGGCGCATAACCGGCTTCGACCAAAGTTTCGTAACCCATCTTGATGAGTTCAACAGCGCCGCCGCACAACACAGCTTGCTCGCCGAACAAGTCAGTTTCGGTCTCTTCTTTGAAGTTGGTTTCAATGATGCCAGCCTTGCCACCACCGTTGGCCATGGCATAGCTAAGTGCCAATGCACTGGCTTTGCCGCTTCTGTCTTGGTGCACTGCCACCAAGTGAGGCACGCCGCCGCCTTGTGTGTAGGTATTGCGCACTGTGTGGCCTGGGGCCTTAGGTGCCACCATCCAAACGTCGAGGTCATCGCGGGGAATCACTTGGTTGTAGTGAACGTTGAAGCCGTGTGCAAATGCCAAAGAGGCACCCTTTTTGATGTTGGGCTCTACATCGTTGCGGTACACATCGGCAATTTGCTCGTCGGGCAACAAAATCATGACCACGTCGGCCGCTTTCACAGCGGCAGCCACTTCCATGACGTTGAGGCCAGCTTTTTCAACCTTGGGCCAGCTTGCGCCGTTTTTGCGCAAACCCACAACCACTTTCACGCCGCTGTCATTTAAGTTTTGGGCGTGTGCATGGCCTTGTGAGCCGTAGCCAATGATGGCCACTGTTTTGCCTTTAATGACGCTGAAGTCACAGTCTTTGTCGTAAAACACTTTCATGGGTTCTCTCCTTCAAAAATCGTTCAAAAAATTGGGTTTAGGCGCGCAATATGCGCTCACCCCGCCCGATGCCGCAGGCACCCGTGCGGACTGTTTCAAGAATGGCGCTGCGGTCAAGGGCTTCCAAAAACGCATCGTTTTTGGATTGGTCGCCCGTCAGTTCCACGGTGTAGCTTTTGTCGGTGACATCAATCACGCGACCACGGAAGATATCGGCCATGCGCTTCATCTCCTCACGTTCTTTGCCCACAGCGCGCACCTTGACCAGCATGAGTTCACGCTCGGTGTAGGCGCCTTCTGTGAGGTCAACCACTTTGACCACTTCAATGAGGCGGTTCAGGTGCTTGGTAATTTGTTCAATGACGTCGTCAGAGCCCGCCGTTTGGATGGTCATGCGGGACAAGCTGGGGTCTTCGGTGGGCGCCACACTGAGTGACTCAATGTTGTAACCACGGGCAGAGAACAAACCCACCACGCGCGACAAGGCGCCGGGTTCGTTTTCAAGTAAGACTGCGATGATGTGTTTCATGTGAGATTCCTCTTTTTGCCGCCCTCCCCTGCACACGGTAATGTGCAAGCTTGGCGGTCAATAGATTCTTCTAAAGGTTCAAATTGATTTAAAAAATGTACTTACAGGTCTTCAGGGCTTAGGAGCATTTCGGTAATGCCCTTGCCTGCTTGAACCATGGGGAACACGTTTTCGGTGGGGTCGGTGCGGAAGTCCATGAAGACCGTGCGATCTTTGAGTTTGCGGGCCTCGCGCAATGCGGGCTCGACATCTTCGGGGCGCTCAATGAGCATGCCCACGTGGCCATAGGCTTCTGCCAACTTCACAAAGTCGGGCAAGGCATCCATGTAGCTGTGGCTGTAACGGCCGGAGTATTCAATTTCTTGCCACTGACGAACCATGCCCAAGTAGCGGTTGTTCAAAGACACGATTTTGATGGGCGTGTTGTATTGCAAACACGTGGAAAGCTCTTGGATGCACATTTGCACAGAGCCTTCACCGGTGACGCAAAACACTTCGGCTTCTGGCTTGGCCAACTTGATGCCCATGGCATAGGGAATGCCTACACCCATGGTGCCCAAGCCACCTGAATTGATCCAACGGCGAGGTTCGTTAAATTTGTAATACTGAGCGGCCCACATGTGGTGCTGACCCACATCAGATGTGATGTAAGCATCAGCATCTTTGGTCATGTTGTACAAAGTTTGAATCACCTTTTGCGGCTTGATGACCTCGGTGTTTTCGCTGTCGTACTTCATGCAATTGCGTTGGCGCCAGCCGTCGATGGTGGACCACCAGGCACCCAATGCATGGCTGTCGGGTTTGAGGCCCGACTCTTTGATCATGGCAATGAGTTCAATCAGAACATCTTTGACATCGCCCACAATAGGCACATCGACCTTCACACGCTTGGAAATGCTAGACGGGTCAATGTCAATGTGAATGATCTTGCGCTCGTTTTGTGCAAAGTGTTTGGGATTGCCAATGACGCGGTCGTCAAAGCGCGCGCCCACAGCCAGCAACACGTCAGAGTGCTGCATGGCGTTGTTGGCTTCCCATGTGCCATGCATGCCGAGCATGCCTAGGAACTTTGGATCGGTAGCGGGATAGGCGCCCAAACCCATGAGGGTGTTGGTCACGGGGTAACCCAACATGTCGACCAACTGGCGCAACTCTGCTGAGGCATTGCTTAAGAGCACGCCGCCACCCGTGTAAATGTAGGGACGCTTGGCTGCCATCAACAATTGAAGCGCCTTGCGAATTTGTCCACTGTGGCCTTTGCGCACAGGGTTGTAGGAGCGCATTTCAACTGTTTCAGGGTAGCCGTGATAAGGCACCTTGTTAAACGAAACATCTTTGGGAACATCGACCACCACCGGGCCAGGTCGGCCGCTGCGTGCAATGTGGAATGCTTTTTTCATGATCAAGGCCATGTCGCGGGCATCTTTGACCAGGAAGTTGTGCTTCACGATGGGACGCGTAATGCCCACGGTGTCGCACTCTTGAAAGGCATCAAGGCCAATAGCAGCAGTGGGCACTTGGCCACTGATAATGACCATAGGAATACTGTCCATGTAGGCCGTTGCAATGCCGGTGACAGCATTGGTAAGGCCCGGGCCAGAAGTGACCAAAGCAACACCGACATCACCCGTGGCGCGGGCATAGCCATCGGCCGCATGCACAGCAGCCTGCTCGTGGCGAACCAAGACGTGCTGAATGGTGTTTTGCTTGAAGAAGGCATCGTAGATGTGCAATACCGCACCGCCTGGGTAACCCCAGATGTACTTGACGTTCTCGGCTTGAAGGGCTTTAACGAGAATTTCGCCACCGCGCAAATCGACGGGCGACAAAGAAGAAGCTGCGCTGTTGGCAGCTGTGGCGGCACTGGCCATTTCAGCTTTGGAGATTTCCATATTCAACCTTTGTGAATTTCTCTAACGAAAAACCTTGGGTGCTCTTTTGCGGGACTCTTTTGAAGTCGCATCAGAACTTAAGACCACCAACATAAGCCTGTGCATGTGAGCACCTTGACCGGATGGTGATCCGTTTGCGTTTTTTCAATTGCAACCAAGTATTATAGAGCCCAGAATGCCATAATCCAAACGCACAAAATTGAGTGCCGTATTTGGTTCCTTACTTTGGCCACAGAACAAGAACTCTCAGATTTCCTTAAAAACACGGAAAAGCGCGCTTTCAAGCGCACGCTGTATCACGTGCGCAACGAGGAGTCCGCCTTGGACATTGTGCAAGACAGCATGATCAAGCTGGCCACCCACTACGGCGACAAACCCCAAGCCGAACTGCCTTTGCTGTTCCAGCGTATTTTGTCAAACACCACCTTAGATTGGTTCAGAAGACAAAAAACCCGCAACGCGCTTTTCTCCAACATGAGCGACTTCGGCACCGATGCCGAAGGTGAAGATTTGGACTTTTTAGAAAACCTGGGCGGCCTCAGCGAGCCCGGTTTGGGCGAAAGTACAGAAGATTTAACCCAACGCAAACAAATCTTTCACCAAATTGAAGCAGAAATACAAGAATTACCGCCTCGTCAACGCGAAGCCTTCCTGCTGCGTTATTGGGAGGAGATGAACCTTTCCGAGACGGCAGTTGCCATGGGCTGCACCGAAGGCAGCGTCAAAACTCACTGTTCTCGGGCTGTTCAGGCGCTGAGTAAAGCACTTCGCGCCAAAGGATTTAACAAATGAAAACGAACGCCAAACCAGACATGCACAGAATTGACCAAGTGGGTCGGTCTATCTCGCGCCGCTTAAATGAGCATGCCGCAGACCTGCCGCACGACATTACAGAGCGCTTGCGTGTGGCCCGAATGCAGGCCCTTGCTCAGCGTAAACCCGAGCCTGTTCGCATTTTTGTGCCTCAGTTGGCCTCCGCCGGCGGACTTGGCATGGGCCATTCCGACGAAGGTTTAGACCTCTGGAGCCGTTTGGCTTCTGCCCTGCCCCTCATTGTTTTCCTGTTTGGCTTGGCCACCATTCATGTTTTTCAAAATGAGCACCGCGCCAATGAGATCGCCCAGCTAGATACCGAACTTCTCATTGACGACTTGCCCCCAGCGGCCTATACCGACCCCGGGTTCTTGATCTTTTTGAAGTCCAACCCCCTCGAATCAAAGGTCCCCGATTGATTCATTCGAGTTTGATAGCCAGCTTTCTCGCTGTCGTTTTGTGCACGGCAGTCACAGACGCGCTCGCGCAAACTCTTCAGGCTAACGCAGCCAATCCTCCAGCCGGGTCCTCGGCGGCTTCCGCTTCCGCTTCAAATTCATCATGGCAAAGTTTGCAGAGCGCGCAAAAAAAAGCCCTAGCACCTTTGGCGCCTCATTGGGCGCAAATAAGCCATGCCCAAAAAAACAAATGGCTGGCCATGTCAATCAATTTTGACAATTTGTCCACCAATGAGCAAGCCATCCTGCACGAAAGAATGGCAGAGTGGGTTTCTCTTAGCCCCCAACAAAGAGCACAAGCCAGGCTGAATTTCAATCAGACCAAAACCCTAGACGCCGACGCCAAAAAAACGCAGTGGATGGCCTATCAAGCGCTCAGCCCTGAAGATAAGAAAAAACTGGCGGCCCAGCAAACCACAGGCATTCGAGGCGCGGCCACAGCATCGCAGGCCGCGTCACCCAACAAGGTTATTCCTTTGTCAGGCAAATCTATCCCCACAGAAAAAGTCAATAAATCCACCACCAGCATTGTGATCGACAAGAAAACTTTATTGCCCACCATCGTGGCCATCCCTGAAGGTACTTGAGTTGAGTGATTCACCTTTGATGCCTGAAGATTCTGTCGATTCAAGCACTGATACCCCGCTCATTTTCACCACCCCTTCACTGGCACGCCGCATGGCCTGCTGGTTTTATGAGGGCATGTTGCTGTTTGGTGTCATTTTCCTGGCTGGCTATTTGTTTGGCACCCTCAGCCAAACAAAGCACGCCTTAGACAACCGCCATGGCCTGCAAGCTTTTTTGTTCCTTATATTTGCCATTTACTTCACTTGGCTATGGTCCAAGGGTCAAACACTTGCCATGAAGACTTGGCACATCAAAGTGTTAGACGCTTCTGGTCAACCTCTCACTCAGTCTCGGGCATTGCTCAGGTACTTTCTGAGCTGGGTGTGGTTTTTACCGCCCATTGTTGCAGCCATCCCCTTTCAATTGCCTGCGCCAGTCGTTGGGCTGCTGGTCCTGGTTTGGGTTTTTGTTTGGGCCCTCTCAAGCAAATTCCAATTGCGTGGACAATATTGGCATGACGTCTGGGCTGGCACGCAGCTGGTGGATGTTCCAAAGAAAACCTGAAATTCATCGCCCTCCTAGTTTCATGACCATTGACCATGTGAATCCCCAAAAGGCTCGAAAGGGCCTGTCGCGCATTTTCCATGCGGGTGGCTATTCCATTGCGGGGCTCAAAGCCGGATGGGGCGAAACCGCATTTCGCCAAGAAGCCTTGCTCGCCATCTTTCTCATTCCTGCCGCCTTTTGGCTAGGACAAACTTGGGTAGAAGTTTCCTTGTTGTGTGGCTCCGTTATTTTTGTCATGGTGGTCGAGCTGTTAAACACCGGCATCGAAACCGCCATCGACCGAATTGGCACTGAATGGCATGCGCTGTCCAAGCGGGCCAAGGACATGGGCAGTGCTGCTGTGCTGCTTAGTCTTTTTCTTTGCTTAGGCATTTGGTCTGCCGCCATTTGGAAATACATCCATGGCTGATCCGCTTTTTTCAATTTGTGTTTACTGCGGCTCTAAGCCGGGCGATGAACCCGCCTTCGCTGAATCTGCCCAACAAGTGGGACAATGGATTGCGCAACACGGCGGGCAGCTTGTGTATGGTGGCGGCAGAAATGGGCTGATGGGCATCGTTGCAGATGCCACCCTTGCTGCAGGCGGCCGCGTGGTGGGCGTCATTCCGCGCGCCCTGGTTGAAAATGAATGGGCCCACACCGGCTGCACCGAATTGCATGTGGTTGAAACCATGCACGATCGCAAAAGAATGATGGCAGAACGCGCCGATGCATTCCTTGCATTGCCTGGTGGCATCGGCACCTTTGAAGAGTTTTATGAAGTTTGGACCTGGCGCCAGCTGGGCTACCACAACAAGCCCATTGGCCTGCTCAACCTGAATGGTTTCTACAACCCTATGCTGGCTTTTTTAAGCAGCGTGGTGCAACACCAGTTCATAGGGCCATGGCAAATGGAGTTAATCCAAACGGACAGCGACGCTCTTAAATTGTTGCCCAGTTTGATTCAAGCTGCAGGCATGCCAACGCCGTTCTTGAGCCAGGCCATTTAGAACATTGGCGCTTAAACAGCGTCGTCGTCAACTTCGCCTGTGCGAATGCGAACGACTCGCTCGACTGAAGTGATGAAGATTTTGCCATCGCCAATTTTGCCTGTGCGTGCGGCTTTCACAATGGCGTCAACGCAGTTCTCTACGTCGCCATCTTTGACGGCCACTTCAACTTTCACCTTGGGCAAAAAATCGACCACGTACTCGGCACCGCGGTACAGCTCTGTATGCCCTTTTTGACGACCAAATCCCTTGACTTCCGTCACAGTGAGTCCTGTCACGCCACATTCAGCAAGTGCTTCACGCACTTCTTCGAGTTTGAAAGGTTTGATGATGGCTGTGATTTGTTTCATGCGTCAGGTCCAGTCTGAAAAATTAAGCTCGAAATCGATTGGTAATAGGATAACGCCAATCTTTGCCAAAACTGCGGTGTGTGACACGAATTCCCACAGGAGATTGTCGGCGCTTGTACTCGTTGAGTTTAATCAGCCGGGTGACTTTTTCAACGTCTGAGCGATCAAAACCATCTGCCACCAAGGCCTGGATGCCTTCGTCGTTCTCCATGTACCTTTGAACGATGGCGTCTAAGACTTCATAAGGCGGCAAACTGTCTTGGTCTTTTTGGTCCGCCCTCAATTCAGCACTGGGCGGGCGGGTGATGATTCTCTCGGGTATGGGGGTGCGGCCTGTACCATAGGGATCATTTTGATTGCGCCACTCGGCCAACTTGAAGACTTGTGTTTTGACAACATCCTTGATGACCGCAAAACCGCCAGCCATATCGCCATACAAGGTGCAATACCCTGTGGCCATTTCACTTTTGTTGCCCGTTGTCAGCACAATGGCGCCCGTTTTATTGGACATGGCCATGAGCAGCGTACCGCGAACACGCGCCTGAATATTTTCTTCCGTGGTGTCTTCTGCCAAACCTTTGAATTGGTCTGCCAAAGCCAATTTGAAGCCCTCAAACAATGGCGCAATGGCGATTTCGTCGTAACTCACACCCAGGCGTTTAACCATCTCTCGCGAATCTATCCAACTGATGTCAGCGGTATAGGGCGACGGCATCATGACCGCATGAATGTTGTCTGCACCCAAGGCGTCAACTGCCAGCGCCAGCACCAATGCGGAGTCAATGCCACCCGATAGTCCCAAAATGGCACCCGGAAAACCGTTCTTGCCTAAATAGTCGCGAATGCCCAAGACCAATGCGTGCCAAAGGTCTTCTTCCCAAGAGTTGCTTGCAGACACCTCGGTACCTGAAATTTGCAGGCCCTCGGACCCTTGATTATTTTGAACGCTGATGGATTGCAAGCACTCAAGAAATGCGGGTGCTCTGGCAACAACTTCTGCCTTGGCATTAAGCGCAAAGGACCGACCCTCAAAGATGACTTCATCTTGGCCACCCACCAAATGCGCATAGACCAAGGGCAATCCGCACTCTTGAACACGTTGGCCCATTTGAACCTCACGCTCTAGCCCCTTGCCCACATGGAAGGGGGACGCGTTTAACACCAACAACAGTTGTGCGCCTGCATTGCGTGCACGTTGCGCCGGTGCTTCAAACCATGCATCCTCACAGATCAACAAACCCATTTTCACGCCGTCGACTTCAAACACACAGGGCTCATGGCCCGACGTGAAATATCGACGCTCGTCAAACACTTGGTAATTGGGCAATTCTTGTTTGGCGTAAGAGGCAATGACCCTCCCCTCGCACAAGACACTGGCCCGGTTGTAGCGTTTTGTGACGGAGACGCTGCGGCTTTGGAGACCACCGCCTTCAGGATGCCCCACCACCACGTGCAAACCTTTTAACCCAGCCAACTCGCGGGCCACTGTTTTCAGGGCATCATCGCAGGCATCCATGAAAGCAGGTCGAAGCAAAAGGTCTTCTGCGGCATAGCCGCAAATGGCCAGCTCAGGGGTGATCAAGACCTTTGCGCCTTGGTCATAAGCTGTGCGAGCAGCCTCGATGATTCTGCGGGCGTTGCCCGGCATATCGCCGACGACGAAGTTGAGTTGGGCTATACAAAGTTGAAGGGTCATACAGGTGAAGGAATTCAATTCCAACAATTATGTCATTGAGGTGCAGGTTTCGATGCGCAATGTTTCGGCGCAGGACTGGGATGCGTTGCTAGAGGCCCAAACCGAGCCCACCCCCTTCATGCGCCACGCCTATCTGAGCGCCATGGAAGAAAGTGGCTCGGCATCAGCCGAAACGGGTTGGAAATTGCAGCTTGTCACCCTTCGCCATGCCTTGCCGCCGCAGGCAGGCCAGTTGGCGGGTGCTGCTGTTTTGTACATCAAGCCCCATTCTTATGGGGAATATGTGTTCGATTGGGCTTGGGCGGATGCCTACCAAAGGCATGGTTTGAACTACTACCCAAAGGCTGTGTCTGCTGTGCCGTTCACGCCTGTTCCTGGCTCGCGCTTGTTGGCCGACTCTAAGCAAAGCCAATCTGTCCTGCTGTCGGCCATGGTTGAGCTGGCACAAAATGAAGATTGGTCTTCTTTGCACTTGTTATTTTTGTCGAACGAAGACCTTCAAGTGACTGAAACGGCAGGTTGGCTAAGCCGTCATACCGTTCAATTTCATTGGCACAACGCAGCTTACGAAGACTTTGATGATTTTCTAAAGGCTTTGAATCAGGAAAAGCGCAAAAAAATCAAGCAAGAGCGGCGCAAAGTGGCTGAAGCAGGTGTGATTTTCAAAGCCTATGAGGGCACTCAGATTCAAAGCGCTGACTGGGATTTCTTTTACCAATGTTATGCCCAAACCTACTTCGAGCATGGCAACGCGCCGTATTTGAACCGTGATTTTTTTCAGCGCATGCAAGACACCATGCCCGAGAACTGGGTGCTTTTCATTGCAGAAAAAAATGGCCGGCGCATGGCTTGCAGCCTGATTGGCTTGGGCAACAACGTCGCCTATGGTCGATATTGGGGTGCCTTAGAGCGCGTCGATTGTTTGCACTTTGAAGCCTGCTACTACCAACCCATTGCGTGGTGCATCGACAAGGGTGTAGCGCGGTTTGAAGGCGGTGCGCAAGGCGAGCACAAAATGGCTCGGGCCCTGCTGCCCGTGAAGGCCAACAGCGCGCATTGGCTAGCTCATCCAGGCTTTGCAGATGCGGTCGAAAAGTATTTAGAAAAAGAAGGCCACGGCGTGTCGGCCTATTTAGAAAACTTGGAAGGCCGATCTCCCCTGAAAGCGAAGTGATCGGCTTTTCGGTTTGATTAGGCGTTTTCTTTTTGGTAGTTGGCAATGCCATCCAAGATTTCTTTCTTGGCGGCTTCTGGGCCTTCCCAGCCAATAATTTTGACCCACTTGCCCACTTCCAAATCCTTGTAATGCTCAAAGAAGTGCGCAATGGTTTTCAAACGCAGTGGGTTTAAGTCTTCAGGCTTTTGCCATTGCGTGTAAATGGACAAAATTTTGTCTGTAGGCACTGCCAACACTTTGCCGTCTTCGCCCGCTTCGTCTTCCATTTTCAAGATGCCAATGGCACGGCAGGGAACGACAACGCCTGGAATGAGCGGCACTGGGGTAATGACCAACACGTCAACAGGATCGCCATCTCCGCTGATGGTTTTAGGCACATAGCCGTAGTTGGTGGGGTAATGCATCGACGTGCTCATGAAGCGGTCGACAAAAATGGCGCCAGTGGCTTTGTCGACTTCGTATTTCACAGGGTCGGCATTCATCGGGATTTCGATGATGACGTTGAATTCTTCGGGTACTTTGCTACCAGGGGTGACGTTATCTAGAGACATTTTCTGAAAACTTAAAGAGTTGATGAGAATCTAAGGACCTTAGGATTAACCCCGATTTTACTTTCACGGGGCTTGCTTCTTCGGGATATTGCCCTTTTAATGCTTCAGTTGGCCAATCGACTCCTAGTGAGAGCGAGGAAGCAACGCAGGGAGGTGCTCCCAGAGCGTTGCACCTCCTTCTAGCTGTAAAAACTAAGGAGATTGATATATGACAGGCAATTCAGCGTTGATTTTGGCGCTAGTTTGTGGACTGATCGCCGTGATTTATGGCGTTTGGGCTCGCGGTTGGATTTTGGCCCAAGACCCTGGCAATGCACGGATGCAAGAAATTGCGGCCGCTATTCAAGATGGGGCAGCGGCTTATCTGGCCAGACAATATAAAACCATTGCCATCGTAGGCGTCGTCTTGGCCATCCTCATGGGTGTGTTCCTTGACAGCATGACCGCCATTGGCTTCGTCATTGGCGCCGTTCTTTCGGGTGCCTGTGGTTTCATTGGCATGAACATCTCTGTTCGCGCCAATGTGCGTACTGCGCAAGCAGCCACAAAAGGCATC
>SXXD01000020.1 GCA_005789685.1 Burkholderiales bacterium | reverse complement strand
TCTAAAACGCACTGGCGCAAATCAGCGGCCAAGCGGGGCAAGTCGCCGCGTTTCAGTTTTCGAAGGTCGAGGGGAGAGTGAATTGATTCAAGCATATTAGTTTTTTCTTTGCACCACTTGGGTGGCCAGTGCGCGCAGTGCGGCAGTGGCCGTGGTGTTCAAGCCGCTGGCATCAAGTGCTGCCAGAGATTCTGAGTAGAGTTTGGAAGCCAACTGTTGGGCCTGCTCCAAACCCATGAGAGAGACATAGGTAGGTTTGTCGGCCGCAGCGTCTTTGCCCACTGTTTTGCCCAAAGTGGCAGAGTCAGAAGTGACATCCAAGATGTCGTCCACCACCTGAAAGGCCAAGCCCAGTGACTGCGCATATTGCGTGAAGGCATCGAAAATCAGAGCAGAAGGTTTGCCCGCACTGACGGCACCCAGTTGCACACTGCAAAGCAGCAGAGCACCTGTTTTGAGACGGTGCATTTGTCGCAATTGGGCCTCGTTCAAGGGCACACCCACACTGGCCAAATCGATGGCTTGGCCGCCCGCCATGCCTTGATAGCCAGAAGCTCTGGCCAATAAGGCAACTTGAGAAGCTTGCACCGCGACGTCTGTGCTGCCATCTTGTGGCGTTAAAAATTCAAAAGCCAAGGCTTGTAGGGCATCGCCTGCCAACAAAGCCTGCGCTTCGCCATACTTCACATGCACAGTAGGTTTGCCTCGGCGCAGTACATCGTTGTCCATGCAGGGCATGTCATCGTGAACCAAAGAATAAGCATGAATCAATTCAACCGCACAAGCGGCACGCAGTGCCGCCAAAGAACTGGGCTGATCAGAAACAGTAGCAGCTTCCAAATCGACACCTACAGCTTCAGCCGCGGCCAATACCAAAAGGGGTCTGAGGCGTTTACCGCCATCCAAGACCGAATAGCGCATTGCTTCACCCAAACCAGCGGGGGCGTGGGCATCGATGCCTTGTTTCAAAACTTGTTCAACTTGCGCCAGGCGTTCTTCGGACCAAGCTTTGAAATTGAAGTTGTTTGAAAACGGAGAGTTCATGCACCGTCCCAAGGTTTCAAGGTCCCTTCGTCCAACACGCTGATTTGGTTTTCGATGGCCGTCAACCGTTCGCGGCAAAAAGCCAGCAGGCCAGCGCCGCGTTGGTAATGGGTCAGCAATTGATCAAGGGGCAACTGACCTGATTCCAATTTGGCCAACAATTGCTCCAACTCTTGAACCGCCTCTTCATAGCTCGCGGGCAGTTCCTGGTCGGTCTGAGCTTTGGCTGAAGTAGAAGGGGCTTTTGGCATGACGGAATTAGATCTAAAGAAGGGCATTTTAGGTCGACTTCGGCCCCAAATTGCTGACCTGAGGCTACAATGCCCCTTCATCGGCGGTCTTCGGGCCGCTTTTTTCGCGGGAGAGCCCTGGGTTACCCGCATGTTCCTGCCCCTTCATAGGGGGAGTCTCTAGGTCAGGTCACCAATGTCTGATTTAAGTCTTCAACTGCAGCAGGCCTCAAGCCAACTACCAGTTTCAAGCTATTTCAATGAAGCGCTGTTCCAGCGCGAGCTGAAAACCATTTTTCAGCAAGGCCCCAAATATGTGGGCCACCAACTGTCGGTTCCCGAAATCGGGGACTATCACGTGTTGCCCCAAGAATCGGGTGGGCGCGCGCTGGTTCGCTCCGAGCAAGGGATTGAGCTGATCTCCAACATTTGCAGGCACCGCCAAGCCGTGATGTTGAAAGGACGAGGCTCACTCAACACCCAGCAAAAAGGCAGTGCCGGTGGCAACATTGTGTGCCCCTTGCACCGCTGGACTTATGCCCCCGAAGGTCAGCTTTTAGGTGCGCCTCATTTCGCACAAGACCCTTGTCTTAACCTCCAAAATTACCCGCTTCGCGAGTGGAATGGTTTGTTGTTTGAAGACAATGGGCGCGACATCGAGGCCGACTTGGCCGAAATGGGGCCGCGCGCCGCATTAGATTTCACCGGCTTCAAACTCGACCATGTTGAGATGCACCAGTGCAACTACAACTGGAAAACCTTCATCGAGGTTTACCTCGAGGACTACCATGTTGAGCCGTTCCACCCAGGCCTTGGCAATTTCGTGACTTGCGACGACCTCAGCTGGCAATTCAAAAAAGAATTCTCAGTTCAAACGGTGGGCGTCGCCAATCGTTTGGGCAAGGCCGGCAGCCCTGTGTACGAACGCTGGCAAAAACAACTCATGCAATACCGTCAAGGCACCGTTCCTGAATATGGCGCTATTTGGCTCACCTACTACCCCCACATCATGGTGGAGTGGTATCCGCATGTGCTCACGGTGTCCACACTCCACCCCATCAGCCCCGAGAAAACGCTGAACATGGTGGAGTTTTATTACCCCGAAGAAATCGTGGCCTTCGAGCGCGATTTTGTAGAAGCCCAAAAAGCGGCCTACATGGAAACATGTTTAGAAGACGATGAAATTGCAGAACGCATGGATGCGGGCCGCAAAGCTCTGATGCAGCGGGGCGACAACGAAGTGGGGCCTTACCAGAGTCCCATGGAAGACGGCATGCAACATTTTCACGAGTGGTATCGCAACAAGATGAGCACATCGATGAACGAAGCTTCAAGCGACTAAGCTGCATGCAAGCTCTTTGAATGATTTTATGCCATTGCTGATCTACCCTAGGTAAGCACACACTCTTAATTGCAAACTGACAACGACCGAAGGAATCGACATGTACACCACTCTCATTTCTGTTCAACAACTCAAAGACTTGCAAACTTCTGGCAAAGCTTTCATGGTGTTTGATTGCACAGGCGACCTCATGAAACCCGAAATGGCGGATACCCTGTTTGCCACGGTTCGCATTCAGGGTGCACAGCAAGCTCATTTAGATCGCAACCTCAGCACGCACGGTTCATCGGCTGTCAATGGCGGCAGACATCCACTGCCCTCGCGTGAAGAAGTAGCCACATGGTTAGGCAGCTTAGGCTTTGAAAACCAAATGCAGGCTGTGGTGTACGACCGCAATGGCGCCAATTATTGCGGCCGCATGTGGTGGATGATGAAATGGTTGGGCCACGATGCTGTTGCCGTTTTAGATGGCGGCCTTCAGGCCTGGGAAGCATCAGGCGGGGTCGTTGAGAAAGGTGCACCTGCAGCGCTCAAGCCTATCACCAGCAAGTTTAAATTGAAATCGGCCTTGCGTGAATGGATCAGTACTGATCAATTAGCACCTCAAGTGGGACACCCCAATTTAACCTTGATCGATGCCCGCGCTGGTGCGCGCTATCGCGGCGAAATGGAGCCCCTCGATCCTGTGGCTGGCCACATACCTGGCGCATTAAACAGACCCTTTGCCGAAAACCTTGGCGCAGATGGCTTCTTCAAATCGCCAGAAGTATTGAGAGCTGAATTTGAAAAGCTTTTAGCAGGCAGAGACCCTGCCACTGTGGTTCACCACTGCGGCAGTGGCGTCAGTACAGTGCCCAATATT
>SXXD01000133.1 GCA_005789685.1 Burkholderiales bacterium | reverse complement strand
TTTTAATTGGCAGCTTGGTGGCATTGCCTTGGTCAGGTTTTCGATGGCGCCTGGCCATCGTGCCCGCTCAAACTTTGGCACTTGGCATTTATGGTTTGTTTGGCTATCACTTTCTTTTATTCTTGGCATTTCGCACAGCGCCCGCCGTTCAAGCCAATTTGGTGAACTATTTGTGGCCTTTGTTGATTGTGGTCTTGGCACCTTTGTTTCACAAAAATAGCCACCTCCATCTTCGGCAAGTCTTGGCGGCAATGGCCGGTTTAACGGGCGCCGTTTTGGTCATGACCAACGGCCAAGCCATTGCAACCGATTTCAATTTGGGCTACTTAGCAGCCTTGGCTTCTGCCTTCATTTGGGCCACCTACTCACTCATGACGCAGCGCGTTGCCGTCTTTCACACGGCAGCCATTGGCTACTTTGGTTTTGTCTCGGGCATCTTGGCTTTGTTATGCCACTTTTTGCTTGAAGTCCCCGTGACGCTTAGCTTGAACGATGCGGGCTTGCTGACATGGATGGGCCTTGGCCCTTTGGGTCTGGCTTTTTATTTATGGGACGCCGCCTTGAAAAATGGCAATGCTCAACAGATCGGCTTGCTGAGTTTTTTAACGCCACTTTGTTCTACCTTGCTGCTGTTGATTGACAGGCAAGAAGCCCTCACCAGTTTGGTGGCGTGGGCCGGCGTTTTAATTGTGGGAGGCGCTTGGTTGGGGCGACCTCGTAATACAAATGAAGCCGCCAACGATCCTCAATTTGAAATCAAGTCAACCCACATTTAGTGGGTCATCGAACTAGTTGTTCATTAAGCTTGCTGGGTCATCAGACTCAAGCACTTGTTGCGCAAAGGCTTTGAGTTTTTCAGCGTCGGATCGCAAAATTTGCTGTTTAACCTGCAACACCTGAGAGGGGTGCATGGAAAAACTTTTGAGGCCCATGCCTAACAACAAACGGGTCATACTGACATCACCCGCCATCTCGCCACACACCGAAACACTCTTGCCTTGCGCTGCACCTTCGGCAATGGTGTCTGCCACCAGCCGAAGCACCGCAGGGTGCAAGGGGTCGTACAAATGAGCCACGCTTTCATCAGCACGGTCAATGGCCAACGTGTACTGAATGAGGTCGTTGGTACCAATCGACAAATAGTCAAAGTGCTTTAAGAACAATTTAAGCGACAAGGCTGCAGCCGGAATTTCAATCATGGCGCCCAGTTGAACAGGGCCATAGGCCACGCCGCGCGCATCCAAATCGAGTTGCGCCTGCTTCACCAAGGCCACGGTCTGATGAATTTCTCTGGCGTGCGCCAGCATGGGCACCAGCAAATTCACTTTGCCCAAAGCAGCAGCTCTCAAAATAGCTCGCAGCTGGGTTAAGAACATTTCCGGATCGGTCAAGCTCCAGCGGATAGCCCGCAAGCCAAGGGCAGGATTTAAATGGGCCGCATCGTGCCGAGCTTCATCCAAAGGTTTGTCTGCCCCCACATCGACTGTGCGTATGGTGACGGGCAAACCCTTCATGCCTTCAACGGCACGTCGGTATTGCTCGAACTGTTCTTCTTCATCTGGCAAATGACCTTGCCGGCCCATGAACAAAAACTCACTGCGGAAAAGTCCAACCCCAACAGCACCCACCAACAAAGCGGCGCTGGCATCTTCTGGCATTTCGATGTTCGCAAGCAATTCAATTTTTTGGCCATCCAAGGTGACAGACGGTGTGTGGCGAAGTCGCGTTAGGCGCTCGCGCTCTAAATCACCTTGTCGCTGCTTGAAACCATACTCCGCCAGAATGATGGAGGAGGGGTCGACAATGACCACGCCCGCATCACCATCGATGATGATCCAGTCGTCTTGTCGAATCAGTTGGCTGGCGCTGCGCGCACCCACCACTGCAGGAATGTCTAAGCTTCTGGCCACAATGGCGGTATGCGAAGTTTTGCCGCCAACGTCTGTCACAAAACCAGTGAAGACACTTTGCTTGAATTGCAGCATGTCGGCAGGCGACAAGTCATGGGCTACCAACACCAATGGGACGTCCAAGGTGTCGCCCAATTGCAGCTCTTGTTGGGGCCTTGCATTCGGCTTGGTACGCACAACCTGCGCGTTGCCGCCTTTTAAAAAATGCAACACACGTTCTGTGACTTGCTCGAGATCTGACTTGCGCTCGCGCAAATAGGCGTCTTCCATTTCGTCAAACTGGCGGCCAATCACTTCCATTTGACTGCTGAGCGCCCACTCGGCGTTGTAAAGCCGCGTTTCTATCCAATGCTTCACGCTCAATGACAAGGTTTCGTCTTCTAGCAACATCAAGTGAACATCTAGCAAAGCCCCCAACTCGGGGGGTGCTTCGGAAGTCAGTTCATTTTGTAGCTTGGTTAACTCTTGGACAACGGCATTGCGGGCTGTTCGCAGACGGCCAATTTCTGCGTCAACTTGATCAGGCTGTATGAAGTAGTGCGCAACATCGACGCGGCTCGATGCCACCAGCACCGCGCGTCCAATGGCGATGCCTCTGGCAACCGCTAGGCCATGAATGCTGAAGGTCATTCACTCTCGCCAAATTTATCAGCAATCAATGCCAGCACGGCATCCAATGCTTCTTGGGCTTGATCGCCCTCGGTGTCAATGGTGACTTCACTGCCAATGCCGGCTGCCAACATCATCACACCCATGATGCTTTTGGCATTGACTCGGCGCTCACCTTTGGTCATCCAAATTTCACAGGGAAAACCACCCGCCAACTTGGTCAATTTGGCGGAGGCACGTGCGTGCAAACCAAGTTTATTGATGATGGTCGTGGTGGCTTGAAGCATTTTCAGGTCCAGTTTGATTTTGCGGCGCAGCACAGCCAACGGGCATGATGCCTTGAGCGCCACCCGCTTGCGCACGCGCAGCCAACGCATCTAAAGTTTCATGGCGATAACAAACGCTTCGAAGCAACATGGGCAAGTTCACACCTGCGAGCAGTCGGGTGTCAATGCCATCGTTGAGTTTTTGCGCCACATTGGAAGGTGTGGCACCAAACACGTCGCTCAAAAGCAGTACTTCTGTGGTGTTCAGTTGGGCCATTGCGGCTTTGGCCAGCACCAAGCTTTCTTCAGGGCTAGCATTGGGCGCTATGTCCAAGGCCTGAACTCCCTCAGCACATTCGGGAAAAACATGCAAAGCGCAATCGCGCAAGGCCGAGGCCAGCGGGGCGTGTGCGACGATGAGGATTCCAATCATGCTGAATTATCGCGGTTTGCCAATTGAAAATAAACATAGGACGCCACAGCGCACAGGCCAAATACTGAAAAGGCAGCTTGAAAGGCCAAAACCGGTGGCCATCCAAAGGACTTGAACAGGTCAATGCCCAATCCGATGCCCCACTGAACCACAAAGACACCGCCGAA
>SXXD01000132.1 GCA_005789685.1 Burkholderiales bacterium | reverse complement strand
TCGTAAAAGGTGATTTCTAGCTGTGCGCCCGCTGCCGAAATTTCGTTGATGTTCATGCAGAGATCGTCTAACACTTGGCGAAAATCCTCGTCGCCGCGGACGGTCCAGCACAGTTGAAGCTTGTGATCGGCGGCTTCAAATCGAATGCCGGGCTCTTCTTCGTAAAGGCTTTGTGCACCTTCGGTGAGCGATTTAGCGCATGCGTATTTCCAAAGGGGCTTGGTGGCTTCTTGGAGTTCCTTGAAGTCCACGTCATCACGCAACAGGATTTCACCATGAACATGAATTTCAAAGGGTGCGCTGAAGGATGTCATGGCTGTTTACTTAGTCGATGGTGCCCCGGGCCGGAATCGAACCGGCACGCCCGCTATGAACGAAGCGGCGGATTTTAAGTCCGATGTGTCTACCAATTTCACCACCGGGGCTAAAGCTCTATTGTGCCTTCAAGTTGAGCTTTTTTGAAAATAAAAAGCCCTCATGAGAGGGCTTTTGTTGATTCCAAAGTGAAAACTCTGGTCTCAATGGTCAAGCAGCTTTAACCACCTTTTTTCGCACGCTTGCCAGGGTTCTTTTTGCTGCGCGTGGAAACGCCGCGTTCTAAGCTAACACGTTGGCCGCGGCCGGTTGTGGGTAAAGTAACGCCAAGCAAAGCCTTCAATGGCGGGGTGTATTTGCGATCAGCTTCGGTAACAATCTTATTGCCCATCATTGGCTCCAGGAAAAAAAGTTCAAGGCGATATTAGGCCACAGATTCAAGGCATGTCTGGCTCCAACGTCAAAATTTGGCTTTATCCTTATTGCCCTTCACGGGCTTCGTTGAGAGATTTCAAGCTTCGGACCCTAGAGCAGCCAATCACAATGGCTTGAACCGAGAAGCCCATCACTACCAACAACAGACTGGCAAGGTCCGAGCCCCATTCACCCACAAAAGCGCCCAGCAAAGCACCAATGGGGCGCGCGCCAGTGCCAGCCACCATGGTAATGGCGGTGACCCTGCCTATCATGGCGTTGGGCGTGACACTTTGACGCAAAGTGGTGGATGTGATGGTCCAAATGATGGGACCAAATCCAAACAGAAAGTAAGCCAAGCCCGCCACGCTGACGAAGGGATAGCAAATGGTTAAAGCCATGACAATCGCTGCGAGGACAGAGAAAAATGGCCCCAGCAAAATGGCCATACCAAAAGGCATGACAGAAACAATGCGAGCCGCCATCAAGGAGCCTACGATCATGCCCACGCCATAACAGGCCATGGTCAGCCCTACTTCGCTTGATCCCATTTCCAAGGTATGCATGGCATAAGGCACATAGATGGCTTGCAAAACAAACCAAGAAATATTCCAGGCAACTGATGTGAACAGGATGGGGCGCAAGAGTTGACTGGCCCATACAAAATTTGCGCCATCTTTGAGCTCTAACCAAGGATGGCGATCAGGTGCAGATTGCCTGCTCGGTTCTTGAATCTGGCTTAAAAAACCGACTGCTGCCAGTGACATCATCAAGGACAACACAAAGGAAGTAGATGCGCCCATCCAGGCAATCAATGCACCGGCCAATGCAGGGCCTCCTGCAAAGGCCGTGCTGCGCGCCAACTCCAATCGACCATTGGCTGTGGCCAGGTGCTGGGGCCCCACCAAAGATGGCACCAAAGAAGGCGCACTCACACTAAAGCCAACAGTGCCAACAGATGCCAGAAAACCCACGCAAGCCAATAGGGTCACACTGATTTGGTCAAGCAACATGGCGCCAATTAGCACCATCAAGGCAAACACACGCAGCAGCTCGGAAACTACCATCAACTTTTTTCGCGACATGCGATCGGCCAGCAAGCCCAAGGGAATGGAAAGTAGTAAAAACGGCAAGGACTGCACTGCGGCAATCACACCAATTTCTCCAGGTCCAGCTTGTAGTACCAGCACCGCCACTATAGGCACAGCCGCCAAAGTCAGCTGCTCTGCTGACTGTGCCATTAAATTGGAAAATGCAAGCTTTTGAAAAGCGGTTGGCAAGGCATTTGAATTTTGACTCATTGGAGCGATACCAGAATGGGCAAATGTCTGCAAATCACAATCAGGGCCTGAATTGATCAGGCCTCAAAAGCTGTAGCGCTCAGATGACTTGCCATACAGATAGTTAGGCAATCACTCAAGAAATTTCTTATTCGTCTTTGTTAGACGAAAAAAAATCAAAAACAGCCAGGCTAAGGCCACCCATCAAAATCAGAGTGATGTCCAATTGTGGAAGTTTAAAGATATAGGGCAGCAAGAAAGCAGCCATCAGTATGAGGCCGATAAAGCCAGTTACGCGTTGCAAGGATTTCATGCCATGTTCCTTTTGATAAATTCAGAGACAAGCCATCGCGAAGAGCGTAGCAAGCGAGCATCGTTTTGGTAAGAGCCAACCGCCTGAACCCCCAAGGGCAAACCATTGGACAAGGTCAGCAGCGGCAAATTCACGCTGGGCAATCCAGCAAAGCTCCAGACAGTTTGCATGATCGGGTTGCCTGTGAAAGTCAGGCCCTGCGGGGCCGTTCCCAAAGCCGAAGGACACAGAATTGCATCGTAAGTTGCGAAGTACTCGTCAAAGGCGTTCATGACGTGGAACATGCGATCTTTGGCAATGAGGTAATCAGTGCCCGGCATCGTCATGGATTTTTCGATGCGCGAACGCAACGGCTCGCTCAGTTGCTTGCGGTGATGCAGCCACTCTTTTTGCAGGCACACACCGAGCTCAATTTCGTTAACGGTGACCAACCAGGGCGCCACTTGCTTGACGAGATCGGGCAGTTGCACAACTTCAACGTCATCGCCCATGTGGGCCACGAAGGCCTCATAGGCCTCGCGAGCTTCAGGCTCGACGTCATCCCACCAGGGGGTTTTGACAAAGCAAAACTTGGGCGGCAAGGGAGGCTGAGACACCGCCACATCGTAGAGTCTGCGAGGACTTTGTCGCGCACTGGCGCTGTCGTGGCCGTCGTCACCGGACATGATTTCTGTGACTTTGGCAATGTCTTCCAAATTGCGTGCAAAGACACCAATTTCGTCCAGCGAAGGCGACTGGTCCAAAACGCCCGTACGGGGTAGCAAACCACGAGAGGGCTTGAAGGCGTAAACACCGCAAAACGAAGCAGGCCGAATGACAGAGCCATTGGTCTGCGTACCCAGCGCCACCGGCACCATGCCCGCAGCCACCGCTGCGGCCGATCCACTGGACGAACCGCCAGGGGTGTGTGCCAGGTTATGCGGGTTGCATGTAGGGCCAGGCTGCGTAGTGGCGAATTCGGTGGTCACGGTTTTACCGAAAATCACCGCGCCTGCAGCACGCAAGCGAGACACCACAGTGGCGTCACCCACAGAATAGCGCCCCGCATGAATAGGACTGCCATATTCAGTCGGAAAATCCATGGTATCGATGATGTCCTTGACACCCACCGGCACGCCGAACAACGGGCCAGGCAAGTGACCCGCCGCACGGTCACGCTGCAGGTTGTCCGCTTGCAGAGCAACCACTCGGTCATCGCGGTGCGCAAAGGCGTGGATGGCCTTGTCTGCCCCATCCACAAAACGTCCGAGCTTGGCGGTGAACTCCTGCACCGTTTCCTGGCCACTCAGCAAGTGCTCATGCACTTCCAAAGCGGTCAGGTCGGACACATTTTTCGTCGACTCGGCCATCAGTTCGTCTTGAAGAAGTCGGGGTTGACCACCGACTCGTCGTTGGGGTCGCGTTCCATCTCAACCGACTGGTTGAAGAACTGGTCTGGCAAATAGCTGACCATGGCAGGGAAGACATAGACCATGACCAGTGTGAACAAAATGATGTAAACGAAAGGCATGCACCCTTTGAAGATGGTGTTCAATTGCAGCGTTTTGGGTGCGACCCCTTTCAGGTAATAGGCCGACATCGCCATGGGCGGGGTCAAGAAAGCGGTCTGCAGGTTCACGGCGATCAAGATGCCAAACAAGATGGGGTCGATGTTGTACAAAGGCAGCAACGGCAGGAAGATGGGCACGAAGATGATGATGATCTCGCTCCACTCCAAAGGCCAGCCCAGGATGAAAATCAAGAACTGAGACAACAGCAAGAACTGCAAAGGCGACAGGCTCAATGAGAGCATGAAATCCTTGACCAAATGCTCACCGCCCAAGTAACCAAAAACCGATGCGAAAGTGGCTGAACCGACAAAAAGGAAACAGACCATGGCCGAGGTGCGGGCCGTGAGGTAAACCGACTCGCGCAGCCGCTGCCATGTGAAGGCGCGGTACACGATGGCCAAGATGATGCCACCCAAAACACCCATAGCGGCCGCTTCGCTGGGTGTCGCCAAACCAAACAGAATAGAGCCTAACACCGACATGATCAAGAGGGCCAAAGGCAAAAAGGCTTTCAACACCATGACAATGCTTTCCCAAACGCTGTACTGATCTACGTCTTTGGGCTTGGGACACAGAGAGGGATTGAGCGTGGCACGCACGATGATGTACAAGAGGTACAGAAAAGCCAACGTGAAGCCAGGAATGATGGCCGCTGCGTACATCTTGACCACCGAAACGCTGGCTGTGGCCGCATAAACAATGAGCAAGATGGAGGGTGGGATCAAGATGCCCAAAGTGCCACCTGCCGTGATGACACCACTGGCCAGTTTTTCGTCATAACCGGCTTTGAGCATGGCCGGCAAGGCAATCAGGCCCATCAGGGCTACCACCGCACCCACGATGCCTGTGGCTGTCGCAAACAGCGTACAAGTGACCAAGGCAGCCACAGCCATAGAGCCAGGCAGCGCACGCAGGCCAACCTGCAAACTCAAAAACAATCTGTCAAGGATGTTGGCCCGCTCAATGATGTAACCCATGAAGAGAAACAAGGGTATCGATATGAGCACGTCGTTGTTCATCACACTGAAGGTGTTTTGTGTGAACAGGTACAAGATGCGGTTGTCCCACATCAACTGGTCAGGGGTGAAATAGGCGTAGAAGCCAAAGCCCATGCCCATGGCCATCATCGTGAAAGCGATGGGGAATCCGAGAAAAATAAAGACAATGAAGAGCCCCAGCATTAGGAGGGCGACAAACGGATCACTCATGATGATTCTTTCGCGGCGTGCTGTTGGATCAACACTTGTTCAAGTTCTTCGACATCGCTGCCGCGCGACAACCACTCGCCAGTGCGGATGCACACCAGGCAACGCATGACTTCAGCCGCACCCGCAATGAGAAGCGTAATGCCGGCTACAAAAATGATCGACTTTAGGGGCCAAACTGGCACGCCTGCAGGGCTGTTCACGCTGGACTCCAAAATGCGGATGCTTTCGTAAGCGTATTGACCACCAGTGAACACCATGGCAAAAATGCCTGGAAAGAAAAACAAAAAATACAAGGCCAAATCCACTTTAGCTTGTGTGCGGTTGGACCAGTTGCGATAAAAGAAGTCACCTCGCACGTGCGAGTTGCGCGAAAGGGCATAAGCGCCTGACATCATGAACATGGCACCATACAACATGTAGCTCATGTCAAACGCCCACACGGTGGGGCTATTGAGTACATAACGCATGAACACCTCGAAACAGGTGGATGCGGCCAGGATCAACACACACCAAGAAAAGGCGTGACCAATTGACTTGTTGAGGATGTCAATCCTTCGAATCCAAAATTCCATTTGATTCACCTATTCAGACAAAAAGAAAAGCTGCCGAAACGAATTTCGGCAGCTTTTGTATTTTAAGCCCAGATCAGACTGGCAGCTTAGTTTTCTGAACGTGCTCGTAGGCCATGCGGTAGTTGGCTTCGTTGGTGAAATGGTAGAAGCCAACGCGACGCGACCAGGCCTTGAACGAATCGTTCACTTCCTTGAACATGTCGACTTCTTTTTCTAGCTTGGCGGTGACGGTGTCCCATGCAGCCAACTGACCTTTGTAAACATCGGTACTGGTGCGAGAGACCTGCACCTTGTGCTTGACGATCAGCTCTTGCAAATCCTTGGAGTAGTTTTCATGCGCCAAGGCAGTCGATGCGGTAGATGCGGCTTCGGCGGCGTACTTCAAGATCGCCTTCAGGTCAGCAGGCAAGGCGTTGTACTTGTCTTTGTTGAAGATAATTTCAAAGAATTCTTGGGCTTGGTGGAACGAACCCATGGAGTAGAACTTGGCCACGTCTTGTGCGCCAAAGCGCATGTCGGCTGTGGGGTTGTTGAATTCGAAGGCGTCGATC
>SXXD01000131.1 GCA_005789685.1 Burkholderiales bacterium | reverse complement strand
CGTACCTATGAAGGTGCTTACATGGCTGGCGTGATTGCGGGCAAGATGACCAAAACAAACACCTTGGGTGTTGTGGCTTCCATTCCAATTCCTGAAGTTATTCGCAACATCAACACCTTCACAATGGGTGCGCAATCTGTCAACCCCAAAGTGAAGACCAAAGTGGTTTGGATCAACGAGTGGTTCAATCCCCCAAAGGAAACAGAAGCGGCTACAGCCCTTATCAATGGTGGTGCTGACGTGTTGATGCAAAACACCGACTCTTCTGCTGTGTTGCAAACTGCCGAAAAAATGGGCAAGCGCGCTTTCGGTTGGGACTCTGACATGACAGCCTATGGTCCTAAGGCTCACTTGGGTTCGGCAGTGATCAACTGGGCGCCTTACTACATCAAGTCCGTGGGTGAAGCCCTTGATGGCAAATGGACGACAGGACAAAGCTGGTGGGGCGTGAAAGAAGGCGCCATCGACATGGTCAATGTGGCAACCGATGTGCCTGACGACATCAAGAAACGCGTTGATGAAATCAAGGCGGGCCTGAAAGACGGTAGCTTCAATATCTGGAAAGGTCCTATCGTGGGCCAAGACGGCAAAGAAGTACTGGCCAAAGATGTTGTCGCCGATGACAAGTTCTTGGGTGGTATCAAGTTCTACGTTAAAGGCGTAGAAGGCAAAGTGCCTAACTGATCTAACGCGACATCAAGGTCGCTATCATTTAAAAAGCCTCTCTTCAAATGAAGGGAGGCTTTTTTTGTTGATGTTTTGAATTGCTTACTTTTTAGCAGCTGCTGCAAAATCCCCTGCGTAAATGTTCAGAAATTTGGCGGGGTCCAAGGTCTTGCGAATGGCCGCGTTAACTTCTTCTAAAGTGGTTGCTTCAATTTGAGCGTCCACTTTTTCAACAAAGGCCAGCGTTCGGTTGGCTGCAGTTTGCGCCACATGGCCGGCCGCTAAGGCTCGATCTTGTGCGCGGCTTATTTTGCGTTCCTCCTGCCAGGCTTTTTTGGCATCTGTCAGCTCCTCGGCTGTGATGCCATCTTTGACAAACTTGGCCAGCTCTTCTTGCACACCCGCCTTTAATTTAGCCAGATTTTGCGGTGCATAAATGGCATACAACACCCACATGCCGGAGGGCTCAAAGGAGCTGGCGCTGAGTTGGCTGCCAGCGCCGTAGCTCAAGCCATCTTTTTGGCGCAAGCGGTCAAGCAAGCGCGATTTGACGCCGCCGCCCAATACGCGGTTGGCCAATTGCAAGGGCACAAAGTCGGGTTGTGTGTCTTGCAGTGACAAAGGCAAGCCCGCCAAATAGAAAGCATTGGCTTTGTCGGGCGCTTCCAATTGAGTGGCGCCTGGCTTGGCTGCTTTGCTTTCAGCCTTCAAGCGCGTGTAGGCTTTAGGGCTTTTCCAGTCACCAAAGAGTTGCGTGATTTGAGATTTGACTGCGTCGCTGTCAAAGTCGCCTACCAAGGCGAACTCACTGTGACTGGCGCCGTAATAGCTGCTGTGAAACTGTTTGACTTGTTCAAGCTTGGCCGATTTAAGTGCAGAAATGGACTCATCCAAACTGCGGGCAGCGCGTATGTCGCCCTTCTTGTAAACGTCCAGTGCCAGAGCCAGCGCTTGCGAGCCCATCGCATTGGGTTCGCTGCGTTGGCTTTCAAGGCCAGCAGTGCCCTCTTGAACCAACAACTCAAATTCTTTTTCCGCCAAGATGGGCTTGCGCAAAATATCTCGAATCAAATTGAGTACTTCGGGCAAGTTTTTTCGCAGTGAATCAAATCTAACAGTCACGGTTTGTCCGCCACCACTGACTTCAATTTGGGTATTGAGTTCGTCCAATTTGGCTGAAATTTCAGCGCGTTGTAAATTTCCTGCACCTCGCATGAGCAAGCTGGCCGTGAGGTTAGAGGTTGTGGCTTGGTTAAACAGGCTTGCTTCATCGCCGAAGCGCAAAGTCAAGATGCCACTCAAAGTTTCACCACGCGTTTTCTTGGGGGTCAAGATAAGCTTCATGCCGCTGGGCAAAGCCAAACGTTGCGTGCGCTTTTCGATGTTGGCAGGGCTGATGTCAAACACTTCGCCTTCACTGGCAGCTGCCTTGCCTTTGTAATCGGCCACCAGTTTGGCCACATCTACAGCTTCAGGCAGTTTGCTGCGGTCAGGTGTGGCCGTGGGAATGAATTGCCCCAAAGTGCGATTGCTTTCTTTGAAGTAATTGGCAGCCACAGTTTGCAGGTCGGCCAATTTGAGATTTTCAATGCGATCGCGTTGTAAAAAGAACAAGCGCCAGTCACCATTGGCAATAGACTCTGAAAGTTGTACGGCCAATTTTTGGGGATCGTTGATAGTCTTGTCGATGTCGCTTAAAAGGCTGGACTTGGCACGTTTAAGTTCTTCTTCAGTGACAGGTTTCTTTTGCAAGCCCTCTAGTTCTTCCAATAAAACTTTGCGAGCCTCGATCAGGTTTTGGGTTTTACTCAGCTCGGCCATGAACACCACATAGCCTCGCTCTGCCAACTCAAAATTCCAAGGGCTGACATTGACTGCCAGTTTTTTCTCAACCATGTTCTTGTGCAGCCTGCCATTGGGTGTGCCGCCCAAGACTTCACTCAAAGCAGCCATGGCAGCTGAATCGATATGGCTGCCCGCTGCTGTGTGATACAGAACTGCAGTCAGTTGCACGTCGCCTGTTCGCCTTACGGTGACTTCGCGCGTACCATCTTGCGCAGGGTCTTGTGTGTAGGTGAGTTCAAGCACACGATTGGGTTTGGGGATAGCACCAAACACTTGCTGTACCAGCGCGAGTGTGCTGGCAGCTTCAAATTTACCAGCCACCAACAACACGGCATTGTCAGGTTGGTAGTACTTGCGATAAAAGTTTTGCAAGTTTTCAATCTTGACGTTCTCAACATCGGTGCGTGCGCCAATGGTGCTCTTGCCATAGTTGTGCCAATCAAAAGCCGTGGAAGCCATGCGCTGCCAGAGCATCATGTAGGGGTTGTTTTCGCCGCTTTCCATTTCATTGCGAACCACTGAAAACTCGGTTTCTAAATCTTTGCGCGCAATGAGGCTGTTGACCATTCGATCGGCTTCCATCTCCAGAGCCCATTTCAAGTTGTCAGGATTGGCAGGAAAGGTTTCGTAGTAATTGGTTCGATCGTAGAAGGTGGTGCCATTGAATTGCATGCCGCGCTTACCCAACTCTTCAAACAAATTGCCGCGTGTCTTTGTGCCTTTGAACACCAGGTGCTCTAGCAAATGTGCCATGCCTGTCTCGCCATAATTTTCATGGCGACTGCCCACCAAATAAGTGATGTTCACAGTGGTGGTGGGCTTGGACGCATCGGGTGCCAACAACACGCGCAAGCCATTGCTTAGTCGGTATTCAGTAATACCTTCTACTTGCGCGACGGCTTTTAAGGCAGACGCTGCACTTTGCGACCATGTGGCAAACGGGACCAAGCAGCTGGCTGAGAGGATTGAAATTTGGATCCAACGAGAAATGGGGTTTGAACGCATGAGCGGGCACATCTTTGCAATAACGAAAAAGAAATTTTATACACCTGCTTTAGAATGCGCATTGAACACCTGTGCGCCGGCGGGTATTTATTTTTGTTCAACCGGCGCCATGTAGAGGACTACCATGTACAAAAACCTCGCAGCCGCTCTTGCGGCCGCCTGCTTTTTATCGCCCATTCCATCCCTTTCCGCTGAGCCTTCAAAGCCGGCTTCACAAAGCCCAGTCAAAGCTGCTTTTGTCTATGTCACGCCTGTGTTTGATGCGGGCTGGACCCGACAGCACGACGAGGGCCGCAAAGCTGTTGAAAAGGCCCTAGGCAATACCGTTAAAACCACCGTTGTAGACAACGTTGCCGAAGGCGCTGACTCAGAGCGTGTGGTGCGCGACTTAGCGCAGCAAGGTCACGATCTGATTTTTACCACCAGCTTTGGCTACATGGAACCCACGCTCAAAGTGGCCAAAGAGTTTCCCAATGTGAAGTTTGAATCGATCACGGGCTACAAAACCGATGTGAATGTGTCTGTGGCCAATGCGCGCTATTACGAGGGCCGTTATTTAGCAGGCGTGGCCGCAGGGCGCATGACGCAATCCAATGTGGCGGGTTATGTGGCGGGCTTTCCCATTCCTGAAGTGTTGCAAGGCCTGAATGCCTTTACCTTGGGCATGCGCTCTGTGAACCCTAAAGCCCAAGTGAAAGTGATTTGGCTGAACTCATGGTTTGATCCAGCTAAAGAGCGCGACGCGGCCTTTACCTTGTTCAATCAGTCGGTTGATGTGATCACATTTCACACTGCCTCCAATGCGGTGATGGTAGCGGCCCAAGAGCGCGGCAAGATGGCCATTGCCTATCACTCGGACATGCGAAAAGTGGCGCCTGACGCTCAGTTGATGGCGGTCACGCATGAGTGGGGCGCTTATTACACACAGCGCGTGAGTGATGTGCAAAAAGGCCAGTGGCGCACGGGCAATGTGTGGGCAGGTTTGAAGGAGGGCATGATTCGCGTCGGCGATTTTGGTCCCAAGTTGCCTGCCAAAGTTCGCGACGAAATTGTGAAGTTGCAGCAAGACATTGCGCAGGGCAAACGCCACCCATTTCAAGGCCCCATAGCCGACAACGAAGGCAAAGCCATTGTGGCAGTTGGGCAGAAACTCAGCGATGTTCAAATTTTGAACATGAACTACGGTGTGGCGGGTGTGATGGGAAAAATCAATCCCTGATGTGAATTGACTGAAACAAAAAAGCCTGCGTTTCAAGGCAGGCTTTAAGTTCAGTGTCATGACATGCTAGCCATCTAGCTGAATATTTCGAGTCTTCGCCAGTTGGGTCCAGCGGGCCAAGTCGGCCTTCATGTAGGCTGCAAATTCTGCTGGCTTCATGGGCATCAGTTCAACGGCCTCAGAGCTTAATTTTTCTTTGAAATCTGGCTGGGACAAAACAGTCAGCATGGCATCGTTCAGTGTTTTGACAATGGCAGCCGGCATGTTGGCAGGGCCTACAACGCCGTACCATTGCTGGGCATCAAAGCCCTTGAGGCCCATCTCTTCTAACGTTGGAATGTCCTTCACTTGGGGGTGACGCTTGGTGCCTGTCACTGCCAGTGCGCGGATACGGCCACTTCGAATATGCGGCAATGCCGCGGCCAAGCCAGGGAACATCAACTGCGTTTGACCCCCAATGAGGTCAGTGATGGCAGGTGCAATGCCTCGGTAGGGAATATGAACCATAAAGCTGTTGGTTTGCAATTTGAACAACTCGGCCGCCAGATGGGTTAAGGACCCTGCGCCTGCAGAGCCATAAGACAGGCGGCCGGGGTTTTGCTTCACGTAGTCCAAAAAGGCCTTGAAGTTTTGCGGTGGCAAACTGGTGTTGATGCAAAGCACATTGGGGGTCGAGCCAATCATGCCGATGGGCGTGAAATCTTTTTCTGCGTCGTAGGGCAGTTTGCGCGTGGCGGGCGCCGTGCCATGGGTGGCCACATAGCCCTGCATGAGGGTGTAGCCGTCAGCGGGCGCACGCGCCGTATTTTGCGAGGCAATGACACCGCCGCCGCCGCCAATGTTGTCGACCACCACAGATTGGCCCAACACCTTGGCCCAACGCTCACACAGTGCTCGGCCAACCATGTCAGAACCACCGCCGGCAGCCACTGGCACGATGTATCGGATGGTTTTACTGGGATAGGCCGTCTGGGCTTGGCTAAGCCCTGAAAGGCCAAACAGCATGGGACTGGCTTGAAGCAGGGTACGTCTTTTCATGGCTTTTTTCTAAAGGGTAAGTACAGCAAAGTTTAGCCCAGACTATCCTGAAATGCACTGTTGCGGCGCACACAAGCTTGAATTGTTCTTGGATGACCTGTTGGCACTTTACAATGATGCCTTGCCTCAGAGAATGTTGGAAAGACAAAGAGATGACGATTAAAAGCGACAAATGGATCCGCCGAATGGCGCAAGAGCACGGCATGATCGAGCCCTTCGAGCCTGGGCAAGTGCGTCAAAATGCCGCCGGCCAGAAAATTGTGAGCTATGGCACCAGCAGTTATGGCTACGACATTCGATGCGCGCCCGAATTCAAGGTGTTCACCAACATTTACAGCACCGTGGTCGACCCCAAGAATTTCGACGAAAAAAGCTTTGTCGACATCCATTCCGATGTCTGCATCATTCCCCCCAACAGCTTTGCTTTGGCCCGCACCCTGGAATATTTCCGTATTCCCCGCAATGTGCTCACCATTTGCTTGGGTAAAAGCACTTATGCCCGGTGCGGGATTATTGTGAACGTCACGCCCTTTGAACCCGAATGGGAAGGCTATGTCACCCTTGAATTCAGCAACACCACCCCCCTGCCAGCCAAGATTTACGCCGGAGAGGGCTGTGCCCAGGTGCTGTTCTTCGAAAGCGACGAAGTTTGCGAGACCAGCTACAAGGATCGGGGCGGAAAATACCAGGGCCAGGTGGGTGTCACATTGCCTAAGACCTAAAGTGCGACAATAGCGGGTTAATGACCGACTCTTTCTCAAATCTATCGCTGGCTGAACCGCTGGCACGTGCCGTAGCCGAAATGGGCTACGAATCCATGACCCCCATTCAAGCACAGGCCATCCCTGTGGTTTTGACTGGAAAAGACGTGATGGGCGCTGCGCAAACAGGTACCGGTAAAACCGCTGCTTTTTCGTTGCCGCTGCTCCAACGCCTTTTGAAGCACGAAAACACTTCAACATCGCCCGCTCGCCATCCTGTGCGCGCCTTGGTCCTGTTGCCAACACGAGAGTTGGCCGATCAGGTGGCGCAGCAAATCAAGCTGTATGCCAAGTACACCCAAATGCGCTGCGCGGTGGTTTTTGGCGGCATGGACATGAAGCCGCAAACCCTTGAGCTCAAACGAGGCGTCGAAATTCTGGTGGCCACACCAGGACGCTTGCTCGATCACATCGAGGCCAAAAACGCGGTGCTCAACCAAGTGGAATATGTGGTGCTAGACGAAGCCGACCGCATGCTCGACATTGGTTTCTTGCCAGACCTGCAACGCATTTTGAGTTTCTTGCCTAAGCAGCGCACTACGCTGTTGTTCTCGGCCACTTTCTCACCTGAAATCAAGCGCTTGGCGGGCAGCTATTTACAAGACCCCATCACCATTGAAGTAGCGCGTCCCAACGAAACTGCCTCCACGGTGGAGCAACGTTTTTACAGTGCGCAAGATGACGACAAGCGCAGGGTTGTGAAAGCCGTTTTAAAAGAGCGCGGCATCAAGCAAGCCTTCATCTTTGTCAACAGCAAATTGGGTTGTGCCCGATTGGCACGCTCTTTAGAGCGCGAGGGTCTGGTCACCGCTGCCTTGCATGGCGACAAGACCCAAGACGAACGTCTCAAAGCGCTTGAGGCTTTCAAAAAAGGCGAAGTCGATTTACTGGTCTGCACCGATGTGGCGGCCCGCGGACTTGACATCAAAGATGTACCGGCTGTGTTTAACTTTGATGTGCCCTTCAATGCAGAAGATTATGTGCACCGCATTGGCCGAACTGGCCGTGCTGGCGCCTCAGGCCTGGCCGTGACCTTGGTCTCACCCTCCGACATGCGCTTGGTGGCCGACATTGAAAAGCTCATCAAAACCAAACTTCAAGTCGAAAACTACCCATTGGATGAAGACCGTTCGCGGGGCGATGTCAGCGAAGGTAGACGGGAAGAGCGACGTGACGACCGCCGAGAAGAGAGAAGACCCGAGCGTGGCTTTGAGCGGCGCCGTGAAGAAGAGGCCCCCCGCGACCGACGCAGCAGCTTCAGGCCTGCGCAAGCCTCAAGAGACCCGTTCTTTGAGAAGCCCTACGAGGCGCCCAGCTTGGAGCAAGCTGCAGCGGCTTCTTGGGAAGCGTCACCCAAAACGACTGCCTCCCGCACGGGCATTTCTGCCAACATCAAACCTAAGCGCAAGGTAGCGGCTTTGTTCAAGTCTGGCGAATAAGGCAAAGCACTGGGTTGCTAAAGAAATGAAAATCAAGACCCCCGCCGCACTCGCCGTTTTGTCACTCATTTCACCATGGGGTTTGGCACAGACCGCGCCACCTGCCAGCGCGCCTGTTCAAGACATGGGCCGCGTCGAAATCAAAAGCAACCGCGACAACACCATGGAAGAGCGCCGCCAGTCGACGGCAGCCAAAATTGTGATTGGTCGGGAAGAGCTTGATAAACAAGGTGATGGCACCTTGGGTGAAGTTTTGAAGCGCTTGCCCGGTGTCACCATACAAGGCGCCCCAGGCCGCGGTGGCGCCATCCGCATGCGAGGTTTAGGCGGTGGTTACACCCAGATCCTTTTGGACGGGCAACGCGTGCCACCCGGCTTTTCCGTAGAGTCCCTCACACCCGAGATGGTGGAGAAAGTCGAAATTATGCGTGCG
>SXXD01000019.1 GCA_005789685.1 Burkholderiales bacterium | reverse complement strand
GAGAGCGGCGAGGGACGTTTTGAATCCATGTCTGGGTCTGTCTCAAATGGGCCTGTGGCGGTCATAATTCCCTGCCTAGGTCTTTATGTCTATACCGTCATTCGAATGTTGAAGTTTTCTACCCTTGCCCGAGCTTGCAGCACTGCCCTGCGCTTTGCCGCGTGGGTTTTGTTGGTCAGCGGCTTTGTCTTGGGAATGGCTTGGACGGCATTGCATTTTTGGATTGTGCCCCGAATTGAAGACTTCAGGCCTAAATTCGAAAACTTAGCCACGCAAGCCATTGGCGTGCCTGTCCACATGGGCAAGTTGCTGGCCGTTTCAACGGGTTGGATGCCGACTTTCGAAATCCATGACCTGAGCTTGATGGACCCAGAGGGACGACCCGCCCTGACTTTGCCCAAAGTTATTTTTGCCATCAGCGTTCGGTCTGTGCTCAGCTTGGGCGTCGAGCAGTTGGTCATCGACTCTCCGACCCTGGACATTCGCCGAACCGAAAATGGTGACTGGCGAATTGCAGGTCTTGCCTTGAAAAAAGACAACTCACCCGACTCGGCTTTCGCCGACTGGGTTTTTGCGCAAAAAGAAATCCTGGTGCAGCAAGGCACCGTGGTGTGGACCGACGAGTTCAACCCTTTGAGCCGCGATAAGTCTGCCTTGAATTTGAATCAGGTGTCTTGGGTTTTGCGAAATTCTGCGCGCCATCACCAATGGCGACTAGACGCCACGCCCCCGGCAGGTTGGGGTGCGCCCTTCACGTTAATGGGCGATGTGCGCCGCGGCCTTTTGTCAACTCATCCAGGGCGCATCAAAGATTGGAGTGGTCAGCTTCATGCTGAATTTTCAGATGTGAATCTGTCACAACTAGGGCCCCACCTGCCTTGGAATGTCAACGCCCCACAGGGCCAAGGCGCCTTGCGCATGTGGCTTGATTTAAACCATGGCAACATTCAACAGGCCACGGCTGACCTGGCGCTGGAAAATGCCAAAGCGCAACTCAACCCCGAATTAGAAGGCCTGTCTTTCAAGAGCATCGCGGGGCGTGTGTCGTTCAAGCCTATGGCCCATGGTTTTGATTTTTCAACTGAGGGTTTGCGATTTGATACCGCCGATGGTTTGCATTGGCCGGGTGGCAACATCAGCCTTTCTTATTCAGAAGCTGACAAAGGCGCTAGCGCACAAGGTCGTTTTCATGGCGATCAATTAGATTTACTCGCGCTTCGAAGCATTGCGCTCCAATTGCCTTTGCCAGATTCCGCCAGGCAAACCTTGCTGGCCTACAAAGTCAGTGGTTTGGTCAACCCGCTGCACATCGAGTGGACTGAAAAAAACACAGGCCAAGACAAAACATACCAAGTCAACGCGGCTAACGGCCGAGTTGATAACTTCTTTTTTGAGGGTGGCAAGCCAGGCACCTCTTCCGAAAATTGGCCAGGCGTTGAGAATGCCAATATCAGCTTTGACATGAATGCAGAAGGCGGCCGTTTCAATGCTTCGATTCAAAAAGGGGCGCTGCAAATTAATCGCTTTTTTGAAGATCCACGCATCCCCTTAGATAAGCTGCAGGCCGCCATCAAGTGGCAACATCAAAATAATGAGCTGGTGGTCCCTGAATGGCAATTGAGCTTAAGCAATGCCGATGTCAAGGGTGATTTCAAAGGCAGTTGGAAGCCCAGTCCGCTTGCTGACAGTTTGGGTATTTTGGATTTGCAGGGCAACATTCAACAAGGCGATGCTTCGCGTGTTCACCGATACCTGCCCTTGAACATTTCACAAAGTGTTCGCTACTATGTGCGCGACTCGGTTTTAAAAGGCAAGCTTCAAGGCCTTGGCGTCAAAATCAAGGGCGACCTAAAAAAGCTGCCCTTTGCAAACCCTAAAGACGGCGAGTTTAGAGTGGCTGGCAAGGTCAAAGAGGTTCAATACGCCTACGTGCCCCCTGAAAACCTCAATGCGTCAAATCGCAATGCAAGCTCAGAGGGCATTTGGCCGATCATGAGCAGTGTCAATGCTGACATCGTGTTTGACCGACTCAACTTCAAGGTCAATGGTGCATCGGGCAAATGGGGCAACATGCCCTTCACGCAAATCAAAGCTGAAGTCCCCAGCCTCAAAGGCTCCGTGATTGTGAACGTTCAAGGCGAATCTAACGCCAGCGCCAACCTTGTCTTGAATGAGTTGCGCCTTTCACCTGTTAACAACTTGCTGAGTGGCGCATTGGCACAAGCCAGCAGTACAGGTACTTTGTCGACTCGGTTAAAGATGTCCTTGCCATTGGCTGATCTTGAAAAAACAAGCCTTCAAGGTAGCGTGGCACTGAGTGGCAATGACATTCGCATGCAGACCGTGTTGCCCGTGTTTGAAAAAGCACAAGGCAGCATTCAGTTCACTGAGGCTGGCTTCAATTTGACGGGTATCAACGCACAGTTTTTAGGTGGCCCCATTAAGCTAGAGGGTGGTTCTCGTAAACTTGCGCCGCGCAGCACAGAGGCCAACCCGCTCATTCTCATTCAAGGGCAAATCACCGCCAATGGCTTGCGACAAGCCAAAGAAATTCCAGAACTCAGCTGGCTTGCTCAATATGCCAATGGCGCAAGCAATTACACGGCCAGCCTAGGTTTTAAAGGCGGACAAAGCGAGTTGAGCATTCAGTCTCTACTTCAGGGATTGGCGCTCAATTTACCGGCACCGCTTCACAAAAAAGCCGATGAACTGGTGGCCTTCAAGTTTGAAAATCTGGTTCAAAACGTCAGCGCCTCCAACCCCAGCAAGGCTTTGCGCGATCAGCTTCAGCTGACATGGGGGCGTTCTTTGTCTGCCTCTTATTTGCGCGATGTGAGTGGCACAGAACCGCGCGTCATTCAGGGCCGCTGGCAGGCTGGAGAAACCTTTGCAACACCTGGCCTTGCACTCGCCGAGTCGGGCGTGACGGCTTCTTTCAATTTGCCATCTCTATCTGTGGACGACTGGGTGCAAGTGCTGTCGCCACCAAAGTCTAGCCCCGCTTGGCGTCCAGCTCAAAGTTCCTCTTTGAGTGCTGCAACGCAAAGCTACCTGCCAACTCGGATGACACTGAAAGCCAATGAGGTCACGGTGCAAGGCCGGCAGTTGCGCAGCGTCGTGGTCAGCGGCTCTCGAGACGGCCATGTGTGGCGATCCAATTTAGATGCCAAAGAGTTCAGTGGTTATTTGGAATACCGGCAGCCCAACAACCAAAATGCGGGGCGTATTTATGCGCGTTTAGCGCGCTTAAGTTTGCCGCCTTCGGCAGATCAAACAGTGGAGTCATTGTTAGAGGACTCTCCTTTAAGCATTCCTGCACTCGACATTGTGGTGGAGGACCTTGAGCTGCGTGGCAAAAAATTGGGCCGCGTTGAAATTGAGGCGGTGAACACAGAAACGACTCTCTCGCGCAATACAGCTGGTGGTGAATGGCATTTGAACAAGCTCAACATTACGCAGCCCGAAGCCAGCTTCAAAGCAAGTGGCAGATGGATCACTTCAAAAGATAGCACGCAACAGGCACGCACAGAAATGAATTTTCGGTTGGACGTTTCCAATGCGGGTGATTTGTTGACTCGCTTAGGAACCAAAGACGCACTGCGCGGAGGCGCTGGCAAGTTAGAAGGACAAATCAATTGGCAAGGCTCTCCCATGACCTTGCATTACCCAAGCTTAGGCGGCCGCTTCAATGTGAACATCGGACGTGGGCAGTTCCTTCAAGCTGAGCCCGGTGTTGCCAAGCTATTGGGGGTCTTAAGCCTGCAAGCTCTGCCGCGGCGTTTGTTGTTTGATTTCAGAGATGTGTTCAGTGCGGGTTTTGCCTTTGATACAGTCCGCGGGGACGTGTTGATTCAACAAGGCATTGCCAGCACACGCAATCTGCAAATGAAGGGCGTCAATGCAATTGTGCAAATGGATGGCAGCTCTGACATTGAAAAAGAAACTCAAAACTTGCGCGTTCTGATCTTGCCCGAAGTGGATGCGGGCACCGCTTCATTGCTGGCGGGTATTGCCCTGAACCCTGCCATTGGTTTAAGCACTTTCTTGGCGCAACTGATCCTCAAGCAGCCGCTAAGCCGAGTCAACTCCCAAGAGTTCTTAATTGACGGCACTTGGAGCGACCCCAAGGTGACCAAAGTTGCAGCCGCCGCTGTTGCGCCGTAAGCCTTGCGCGTGTTTTGCTCATGACGCCAACTGACTCTTTACCTTTGCAAAACACGCATCTTCTGTGGACCTTTTTCAAATCTGCCACGCGCTCATTTACCGACCGTCGCTTTTCATTGTGGCTTGCCTTGTTTGGACTGGTCGTTGCGCTTTTGGTGACCTTGGTTTGGCTTGCGGGTCGGTATGAGGCCAGTCAATATCAAGCGGAATTAGACCGTGATACGGCAGATGCCGTGACTGACATTCGCAATGGTTTCAACAGGCACATTGTGAGCCTGCAAACCTTACAGCTTAAGTCACTGCCCTCCAAATTATGGCAAGCAGAAGTGCCACTTCTGTTGAGTCAAAACAGGGCTTGGCTTCGAGTTGAAAGAAGAGATCTGCAAGGCTTGATCTTAGATACCTCTGTCTCTCCATTTAAGCCAATTTTGTTTGACGATCAAACGCGAATGAATGAGCAGGCCGAAATCGTTCAAACGTGTTTGCGTTCAAAGCGCCTTAATGGTCCCGCCTATTCGCGAAGTTACTTTGTGCCACAAGCCAATGGCATTGGTTTAGAGGTGATGGAAATGTGCCTGCCTGTTCTCATGCAGGGGCGTGCCGTCGGATTTACGCTTTTAACTTACGGGCTTCAAGAGGTTCTGGCCACAGAATTGGGCGAGACCTATGGTCGTCGCAATGAAATTTCTTTCATTGAGCCCGATGGGACGCGACTTGCCGTTCACGGTACTTTGCCACGCGCCAAACGGCTGTTCACTGCAACTCAGTTACTGGACTTGCCAGGCATAACGCTGATGCTTCGAATGGATGGTCGGCGCGTTGCACCCGATCGGTTTCCAAACATCTTGCCTGCCTTGGTCTTGGCGATGTCGATTGCCTTGGTTTCCGTTTTGGTTTTGCTGGTGAAAGATTCTCGACGCCGACTTAAAGCGGAACGCGACTTGGCCGATGCGCTGGCCTTTCGAAAAGCCATGGAGAACTCCTTGGTCACGGGTTTGCGTGCGCGAGATTTGAAAGGTCGAATCACGTATGTGAATCCCGCGTTTTGTCAGATGGTGGGGTTTGATGCCGAGCAAATTCTAGGGAAGTCAGCACCCATGCCTTATTGGCCGCCCGAAATGGTTGGGGAGTATCAGCAGCGACAAGCGGTTCGATTGGCTGGCAATTCACCACCGCGTGAAGGGTTTGAGTCGGTTTTTGTGAGAAAAGACGGTTCGCGTTTTCCGGTCCTTATTTTTGAAGCCCCCTTGATCAACGTCTTAGGGCAACAAACCGGTTGGATGAGTGCATTTTTGGACATCAGCGAACAACGCCGCATTGAAGAGCTTTCACGCTCTAGTCAAGAGCGCCTACAGGCTACCGCGCGACTGGCGACGGTGGGCGAGATGGCTTCACTTTTAAGCCATGAGTTGAACCAACCGCTGGCCGCCATTTCAAGCTATGCAACGGGTTCTTTAAATCTGATGCGGCAGCCTGAATTCAGCGACACGCGGCCGCCATTGAGCGATCTTCAAATGGCCTTTGAAAGAATTTCTGAGCAAGCAGGGCGTGCTGGCAAGGTCATTAACAGCGTTCATGATTTCGTCAGGCGGCGTGACCAAGACAGAGAAATCGTCAGCCCCCAGGCCATCATTGATGCCGTGATGCCGCTTGTGCAATTGCAAGCTCACAAATTGCAAGTTCGCATCGATACCAAATTGGATGAGCGCTTATCGCCTATTTTGTGTGACCGAACCATGGTCGAGCAAGTCTTGTTGAATTTAGCGCGCAATGGCATGCAGGCCATGGACCACCCCAACTGCCGCAAGCGACTCCTCACACTTCAAGTTAAAAGGGCGACATCTGGCGACTCACATGGTTGGGTTGAGTTTTCCGTCATTGACATGGGGATGGGAATTTCGCCAGACATTGCGCAGCAATTGTTCACGCCCTTCTTCACCACCAAGGCAGAAGGCATGGGGCTGGGCCTCAGCCTTTGCCGAACCGTTGTCGAGCAACATGGCGGTCACTTGGCTTTCGAAGCACAAGAGCCCTGTGGCACCCTGTTTCGCTTTACCCTTCCCACAGCCCCTGAGCTGTGAGCAACGCTAAAATCTATTGATGCAACCTACCCTGAACGCCTGTGTTTTCATCGTTGATGACGATGCCAGTGTTCGTGACGCAATGGCTTGGTTGCTGCGTTCGCGACGACTGATGAGCGAGGCGTTCGCAAGTGCGGATGCCTTTGAGAGCATGCTACAAGAAAAGTTTCCTGGCCCCAGAACGCCCGTGCCCACCCAAGCGGGCTGCATCTTATTGGACGTTCGAATGCCAGGGCAGAATGGCTTGGCGCTGTTTGAGACACTCATTGGTAACGGCTTGGCACATACTTGGCCGGTTATTTTTTTAACAGGGCATGCGGACTTGCCCACGGCTGTTGACAGTGTCAAGCGTGGCGCATTTGATTTTTGCGAAAAGCCATTCTCTGACAACGCTTTGGTTGACCGCGTGGAACAAGCCTTGGTTTTGTCCAATGCGCGTTTGGCGGACCACCTCCAAACTGCGGGCTTGGTATCACGCCTGCAAGACTTAACCGATCGAGAGCGTGATGTGATGCGGTTGGTGGTGGCAGGCTTGCCCAACAAACTCATTGCCAACCAACTTGACATCAGTGTGCGAACGGTTGAGGTTCATCGATCGCGGGTTTTCGAAAAAATGGACGTGAAATCAGCGGTCGAATTGGCGAATTTATTGGGGGAGATTTGAATGCGCCTGAAAGACCACAGGTCTTTGTTTCATTCTCTGGGCGGACCCTTTGGCTCAGGCTCATTTGGCTTTTCAGACTTCAACTCGCCCTTGTCACGGCCTGAAAACATGGTCCACCAAACAATCGCCAGCAATATTAACAACGCCAACAACGCTTCTAACAAGATCAAACCCATGCATCATCTCCTTGGTTCATGGATTTTAGGCGGCTTCTTTGTTTTAGGCGTTTTCCTTTTAACGGCATGCTCTTCTCCAGAGAAAAAGCCAACGCCACAAGCCGCCATCACACCGCCAAAGGCGACTGTGCTTGAGGCGGCGACTGCGCCTGAAAATGCGCCCACCGTTTTAATCAAGCCCAAAAGTCGCTGGTTGTTGGCCAGCTGGTCTGACCTTCCTGGCTTTAACGCCGACAACCTCAACGAAGCGTGGGCAGCTTGGCGACAAAACTGTGCCCGAAACTTACCCAACACACAAAGCCTTTGTGCCGATGTCCGGCGCTTGGACGGACAGCCTTCCGCATTACAAAAAACCTGGGTGATAGAAAACTTTCAACCCTTTCGGGTTGAACATTTAAATGCCAACGCTGCGCCAGCCAATGGGCTCTTGACGGCTTATTACGAACCTGTTTTTGAAGCCTCTCGAACGCCAAGGCCTGGCTTTGAAGTGCCTTTGTATGGCGTTCCGGCCAATTTAAAAGCACGCACTCCTTGGTACAGCAGAGAAGAAATTTCCAAATTGCCAGCCGCCCAAGCCGCCCTCAAGGGCAAAGAAATCGCCTACATTGCCAGCCCCGTAGATGCCATGGTGCTACACATTCAGGGGTCGGGGCGCTTGTGGCTCACTGAGCGCGATGGCCGTCGCACCCAAATCAGATTAGCCTTCGCCGGCACCAACGAGCACCCTTATCAAAGCATTGGCCGATGGTTGCTCGATCAAAACCTCACCAAGGATGCAACCTGGCCGGGCATCAAGGCTTGGCTTGCTCAAAATCCGCGCAGAACCAATGAGCTCATGGCGCGCAACCCGCGCTTTATTTTCTTCAAAGAGGAGGCCCTTCTCGGCGCCGATGCTCTTTTGGGCCCTAAAGGTGCGATGGGCGTCCCCTTAACGCCAGGAAGGTCCATTGCGGTCGATCCTGGCAGTATTCCCTACGGTTCTGCGGTCTGGCTTTCTAGCGGCGGGCCTCAAACCTCTTTAAATAGGCTGGTTTTTGCGCAAGATACTGGCAGCGCCATCGTAGGCGCCGTGCGTGCCGACTATTTTGTAGGCTCTGGCGACGCAGCCGGCGAATTGGCCGGCCGTCTTAAACAAGAGATGAGAGCATGGGTTTTACTTCCAAAATAAGCCGTGTCGATCTACACTGCGTCTACATGCTACTGAAAGTGTCCCACCATGAACGCTCCCTTGCCTGAACATTTGCGCCAAGCACTGGCCAATGTCACCCTTGACGACAAATACAGCCTGAAGTCTGGTCGGGCCTTTATGAGTGGCGTTCAAGCCCTGGTTCGCTTGCCAATGCTTCAGCAAGAGCGCGATGCCTTGGCTGGCAAACGAACAGGAGCCCTCATTAGCGGCTACCGCGGCTCGCCTTTGGGCGGTTATGACCAAGCTTTGTGGAAGGCCAAGTCTTACCTTGAAAAACACAACATCGTTTTTCAGCCTGGCGTGAACGAAGAGCTCGCGGCCACAGCCTTGTGGGGCACCCAACAGTTGGGGTTTGCGCCACCGGGCAGCCAAAAACTAGATGGCGTTTTTGGCATTTGGTATGGCAAGGGGCCAGGTGTGGACCGTTGTTCCGACGTGTTCAAACACGCCAACATGGCCGGCACCACGGCGTGGGGCGGCGTCTTGGCTGTCGCTGGTGACGATCACATTGCCAAAAGCTCCACAGCAGCGCACCAAAGCGATCATATTTTCAAGGCTTGTGGCCTGCCAGTGTTTTTCCCTGCTTCTGTTCAAGAGGTTTTAGATTTGGGTGTTCACGCCATTGCGCTAAGCCGTTTTGCCGGCGTCTGGTCTGGCATGAAAACCATTCAAGAAGTTGTTGAATCTAGCGCTACTGCCGATATCAATGCCGACCGGGTCAAGATTGTTGTGCCTGATTTTGAAATGCCCCCTAGCGGCGTTCACATCAGGTGGCCTGATGCGGCGCTTGATCAAGAGGCCCGCTTGTTCGATTACAAATGGTACGCGGCGCTGGCTTACATCCGCGCCAATCGTTTGAATCACAACGTCATAGAAGGCCCCAACGACCGTTACGGCATCATGGCCAGTGGCAAGGCCTACAACGACACTCGACAAGCCTTGGTAGATCTGGGTTTAGACACCGAGACCTGCCAACGCTTGGGTATTCGGGTTCACAAGGTTTCGGTTGTTTGGCCACTTGAGGCGCAAAGCACGCGTGAGTTTGCCAAAGGCCTGAAAGAGATTTTGGTGGTTGAAGAAAAACGTCAAATCATTGAATACCAATTGAAGGAAGAACTTTACAACTGGCCCGATTCAAAGCGCCCGCGCATTGTGGGTAAGTTTGATGAGCTCGAAGGTGATGACTCTGGCGGCGAGTGGTCTGTGCCCAATCCAATGGCGCATCGACTGCTGCGCGCCAATGCCGATCTCACGCCCACCTTGATTGCCAAGGCCCTGGCCAAACGACTTAAAAAACTTGATTTGCCCTCTGATATTTTGACGCGCATCGATGCGTTACTGCAGACGATCGAAGCCAAGGAGCGCGCACAAAACAGTTTGGTGCTCAATCCCTCTGCAGATCGCATGCCTTGGTTCTGCTCTGGTTGTCCCCACAATACCAGCACCAAAGTTCCCGACGGCTCACGCGCCATGGCGGGCATTGGCTGCCACTTCATGAGCGTGTGGATGGACCGCAGCACCGTTGGCTTTACGCAAATGGGGGGTGAGGGCACGCCCTGGATTGGCCAGCAGCACTTCAGCAACGAAAAACACGTGTTTGCCAACATTGGCGATGGCACTTATTTTCACAGCGGCATCTTGGCCATCCGCCAAAGCATTGCCGCTGGCGTCAACATCACTTACAAAATTTTATACAACGATGCGGTTGCCATGACGGGCGGTCAACGGGTCGGAGAGCGCGCTGAAGGACACTCGGTTGTTCAAATTGCGCAAAGCATGCGCGCTGAAGGCGCGATGGTGATCAAGGTTGTAACGGATGAGCCCGAGAAATACGACGGCGTTGCTTTGGCTGAAGGTGTATTGGTTCATCACCGTGACGAACTTGATGCCGTGCAGCGTATGTTGCGCGAAGTAAAGGGCTGCACGGTCATTATTTATGACCAGACCTGCGCCACTGAAAAGCGGCGTCGTCGCAAGCGTGGCACCATGGTAGATCCTGCTGTGAGGGTCATGATCAATGAGTTGGTCTGTGAAGGCTGTGGCGATTGTGGCGTTCAGTCCAATTGTTTGTCGGTTGAGCCGCTTGAAACTGAATTTGGACGCAAACGAGCCATCAATCAAAATACTTGCAACAAAGATACCAGTTGCCTCAAAGGTTTTTGTCCCAGTTTCATCAGCATTGAAGGTGGGCAACTCAAGAAGAAAAACAAAGAACAAAAGTTCAGTTGGGATACTTTGCCCACTTTGCCTTTGCCAGTGGTACCCGATTTAGAAACAGCGCATCAGCCTTATGGTGTGGTGGTTGCAGGCGTGGGCGGCACAGGTGTGATCACCATCGGTCAGCTCTTGGGCATGGCGGCGCACTTAGACGGGCTTGGCATCGTGACTCAAGACTCTGCTGGCTTGGCACAAAAAGGTGGTGCAACGTGGAGCCATGT
>SXXD01000018.1 GCA_005789685.1 Burkholderiales bacterium | reverse complement strand
GTCGGGCATGGGGTAGTGAACCACCTTGGGGTCGCGCGCAATGATGTCGGCGCATTGCTCTGGCGTGACAGTGGGGTTTTTAAAGAAGCTACCGGCATTGCCCAAGACCTTGGGATCGGGCAATTTGTGGCGGCGAATTTCACAGACCCAATCAAATATCTGTTGGGCGCTCGGGTTGGCAAGGCCCGAGTCGGCCATTTTGCGTTCCAGGTCCAAATAGCCCACCACGGGCTTCCACGCTTTAGGTAAATTAAAACGAACACGCAAAATCAAGGCGCGCCCTCCCAATCCAATGCCGTTGGGGCCACTGCTGGCGTGCTTAAAGACTGAATCACGGTAGCCAAAAGCGCACTGCGCAGCGTTGAGTGTGAATACTTGACCCGTGACCAAATCGAGTGCATCCAAAGAGTCAAACCGATCTTGAAGCTCAACACCATAAGCGCCAATGTTTTGGACAGGTGAGGCGCCCACAGAGCCCGGAATCAGGGCCATGTTTTCAAGGCCTGGCCAGCCTTGAGACAAAGTCCAGGCCACAAACTCATGCCAGTCCTCACCGGCTCCCGCCTCCACAATCCAGGCTTTCTGGGTTTCAGACACCAAGCGCTTGCCCGAAATTTCAACTTTGAGCACAAGAGGTTTCACATCGCCAGTCAACACAATGTTGCTGCCGCCGCCCAAGACACAGTGACCTTCATGCCAATTTTCCAGGTTTTTTTGCGCCTCAATGGCGTCTGCCTCAGACCGAATTCGCACCAAAGAATAGGCCTTGGCCACTATGCCAAAGCTGTTGTAAGACTGAAGGGGTACGTTTTGGGTCACGTTCATGGGAGAATTGTCGCATTCTCTGACTTGATTGTTGAACCCCATGCCATCTTTTGACACCGTTTGCGAACCTAATATGGTTGAAGTAAAAAACGCAGTTGACAATACCGCCAAAGAAATTGCCACGCGCTTTGACTTCAAAGGCACTTCTGCCGCCATCGAATTGAAAAACAAAGAAATCACTTTGTTTGGCGATGCTGACTTTCAACTCACTCAAATAGACGAAGTGTTGCTGAACAAAATGGCCAAGCGCGGTGTCGATGTGCGCTTCCTTGACAAAGGCGACGTGCAAAAAATGGGCGGCGATAAAGTCAAGCAAGTTTTAAAAGTCCGCAATGGCATTGCCACTGAAGACAGCAAGAAAATTCAAAAAGCCTTGAAAGAGAGCAAGTTGAAGGTGCAGGCATCAATTCAAGGAGACGCTGTTCGCGTGACAGGTGCAAAGCGCGATGACTTGCAAGCGGCCATGGCCTTGCTACGCAAAGACATTACCGAGATTCCTATCAGCTTCAACAACTTTCGCGATTGATGTAAAAAGCGCCTCAAGGCGCTTTTTACATGCTTGCATGAAATCAATTAAGCCTGCTTAGCTTGTCTCTTTCTTAGCACCCAACTTGGATTCAGTGCCCGCAAGCAATCGGTTCAGATTGTCTCTGTGACGCCAGACCAATAAGATGCCCATCAAACACAGCAAGCCCAGTAATGGGCTTTGCAGTGGCCACAATACATCGCCACCCAAGGTGTAATAAACAGGCGCAAGGATGGCAGCCAACAAAGCGGCCAAGGAAGAATATCGGAAGAACCACGCCACAGCAATCCAAGTCAGGGCGATGGCCAATCCCAACCAAGGATTAACACCCATCAAAACACCGAGCGCTGTTGCGACACCTTTGCCGCCTTGGAATTTAAAAAACACGGGGTACAAATGTCCCAAGAAAGCAGCAACACCCGCTAAAGCGGCGGTACTCTCTCCCAAACCAAAAGCAGCACCATATTGAACCACCCAGAAAACTGGTAACCAACCCTTTAGTGCATCAAACAACAAGGTCAAGATGGCCGCTTTTTTGTTACCCGATCGAAGCACATTGGTAGCGCCAGGATTTTGACTGCCGTAAGAGCGGGGATCAGAAAGTCCCATGATGCGGCTCACGATGACAGCAAAGCTCACGGAGCCCAGTAAATAAGACCCGATCACAATAGACAGCGGATGCAGCAAAATGGGAAGGATATGTTCAGGCATTGGCAATTATTTTAGGGCGATCATTGAAGGCGATCTTTTTCACGCCTGAATCAGGTTGCGGGATCGCGGTGAACCAAACGAATGGCATCAATTGCAGACAACACATCGGCTGACAATTCTGTGCCCCAAGCCTTCACGTCCTCTTTCAATTGCACCACCGAGGTTACGCCAATGATGGTGCTGGCCACCGACCAACGTGTATAGCAAAACGCAAGCGCCATCTGAGTGGGCGTCATGCCGTTGTCGCGCGCCAATTGGTTATACAAACGCGCAGCCTCCAAAGTGCTTGGGCGTGCCCAGCGTTGTTTTCGCACAGACTCATACTTGGCCAAGCGCCCCATCGGTACACCCGCGCCCTCCAAGCCTGTTTGATCGTATTTACCGGTTAAAGAACCAAAACCCAAGGGAGAGTAAGCCAGCAAAGACACGCCCAAACGGTGGCAAGTTTCGTCCATCGCATTGTCAAACGTGCGATTGACCAAACAATATGGATTTTGAACCGTCATGACCCGTGGCAAACCATGTTGCTCGGCCAGTCGAATGAATTCGTGAGTACCGTATGGCGTTTCGTTGGAAAGACCGATGTAACGCACCTTGCCTGCCTGGACCAACTTGGCCATGGCCTCGAGCTGCTCATGAATGCTGGTTTCAATGGCGGCTTTGGTGGGATCGAAATACATGGCACCGAAAGCGGGAACGTGTCGCTCTGGCCAGTGAATTTGATACAGATCGATCACATCTGTTCGCAAGCGCTTGAGGCTGGCATCGCATGAATTCAAAATGTCTTGCGGTGTCATGCCTGCGCCTTCACGAACCCAAGGCATACCCCTGGAAGGACCCGCCACTTTGGTGGCCAACACCACTTTTTGGCGTGCACCAGGCTTGTTAGCAAACCAATTACCCAGAATGCTTTCAGTCGCGCCGCAGGTTTCTGCTTTTGCGGGCACTGAATACATTTCTGCGGTGTCCAAGAAGTTCACGCCCAGATCAAGCGAGCGGTCCAAAATTGAATGCGCTTCTTTTTCTGCCACTTGCTCACCAAAGGTCATGGTGCCTAAACAAATGGGCGTAACCTGAAGATCTGACGAGCCGAGATTGATTTTTTTCATCTTGATTAAAACTGCTGGTAACAAATGGGATTGGGGCAGAGTGTAAAACCTATTTCAATTCAACTGACCCTGGAATCACAAAGCATTGCCCGAGTTTACATTTTGGTCTTTTGGCGCGTCCGCTCCTCTTCTTGCAAACGCAAGAAACGGCGCTGCACCTTGCCCGTGGTGGTCATGGGAAGTTGCTCAATGAATTCAATTTCTTTCGGGTATTCATAGGGAGCCAGTAAGCCACGCACGTGTCGCTGCAAATCTTCAATCAGTCGGCTTTCAAAATGTTGAACATCTTGAGCAGCGGCTCGTTGCGACACAAACTCTGGCGACAAGACCACATAGGCTTTGACCAAAGCACCTCGGTCGGCATCGGGTTTGGGCACCACAGCGGCATTCATCACAGCAGGATGTTTGATCAAACAATTTTCAATCTCCCCAGGTCCAATGCGATAGCCTGCAGATTTGAACATGTCATCGGTTCGACCTTGGTACCAAAGATACCCATCCTCATCTTCAATGGCGACATCGCCAGTTCGACACCAATGACCTGTGTATTTGGCTTGTGTGGCTGAAGGATTTTTCCAATAGCCTAAAAAAAAAACAGGGTCGGGCTGGCCATGCCGATCGAAACGATTCACGACCACCTCGCCCGCTTCGCCAGGTTTGCAAACATGTCCTTGCTCATCTATCACAGCCACTTGATGACCAGGATAGCCGCGCCCCATGCTGCCTGCTTTAGAAGGCCAAAACACTTGGCAATTGCCCACCACATAATTGATCTCTGTTTGGCCAAACATTTCGTTCACCACCACGCCCAACTCATCACGGCAGTAGGCAAACACGGCATCACCCACAGCCTCGCCCGCACTCATCAAACCCTTCAATACAATTTTGTAATGCTGGCGTGGATGCGTTTGTGCCTTCATCATGGCTTTTAAGGCAGTGGGAAATAAAAAACTGTGCGTGATGCCATGCGTGTGCAAAATTTCAAAAGCAAGTTCGGGACTGAAGCGACCTTTGAATGCCACAATGGGCCGCCCAAAATAAAGCGAAGGCAACAACGCATCCATCAAGCCCCCAGTCCAGGCCCAATCGGCAGGCGACCAAAAAATAGCTTGCGATCCTGTTGGCAAGGAGTGCTTCGAAAGGTTCCCCTCAGACGATGCATGCGGCTCAAAGCCGAACCAATTTTGACTGCAAACGAAGCCCGTTAAATTGCCAATCAATGCTCTGTGTGGAATGAGTGCACCTTTCGGGTTACCCGTGGTACCGCTGGTGTAAATCAAGATAGCGGGATCGTCTGCTTTGGTTTTAACGGGTCTGAATATTTTCTGATCCGACAACTTTGATTTAGGGAATTTCAATTCTTTAGAAACATCCAATACCGTTTTCAGCCCAAGGCATTCTTTCTTCAAGTTCGCCAAGATGGGGGTTGAAACCTCATCGCAAAGGGCTACCGCAGCACCGCTGTCCCCCACCCGAAAAGCCAAAGCTTCAGGTCCAAACAACATGGACAATGGCATGGACACGGCACCTATTTGCAGAACCGCCATGTAGGCAACAGCCGTTTCAAACCGCTGCGGCATCACGATGGCAACGCGGTCCCCTTTTTGGACACCCAAGGCCTCAAGGTGTGAGCTGAGCAAATTGGCTGCCGATTGCAATTGTGCAAAAGTCCAAGTCAGCGGTGCTTGACCCCCTGTCTGATGCTCCAAAATGGCCACGTCATGTTGGTGTTTGGGTGAACGGGCCCAGCGGCCGCAGCAAACCTCTGCCATGTTGAATTTTGCGGGTACTTGCCAAGCAAATTGTTGGTGAACCGTCTCGTAAGCGTCGTTCGGGTGACTGACACGCATTCCCTGCCTCCTTATGATCTTGCAGTATGTACCAAGTTAAACGCCACTCTACTAGCCATTTTGTCCCTTTGCGAGGGCATCAATACCATGTTCGTGAGTGGGGCAACCCCCAATCAAGCTTACCGCCCGTCATCTTGGCACATGGCTGGATGGATGTGGCGGCCTCATGGCAATTCATGGTGGATTCTTTCAGCGAGGCGTTTTTTCAAAGCCGTCG
>SXXD01000017.1 GCA_005789685.1 Burkholderiales bacterium | reverse complement strand
TGGTGAATACTTTCAAGACCACGCGCGTCGACGCCAGTACCTTCACGCATTGGATTGAATGAGTTTTTGGCTGATTCAGTGCTTGAATGGTCTCAGCCATGCAAGCACATTGTTCATCATGGCTGCGGGTTTGACGCTGGTGTTTGGCGTCACCCGCATTGTCAATTTTGCGCATGGCAGTTTTTACATGCTGGGCGCATTGGTCGCCGGAACCTTAGTCACCCAATGGCTGCCTGCTTGGTCTGAGCATGGCAGCACCTACATGTTGGCCATGTTGTTGGGTGCAGCTGCGGCTGCGTTGTTAGGCGGCTTCACAGAAGTTTTCCTGTTTCGGCCATTGCGCCATTCCCCGCCGCTATATCCTTTGGTGGCCACCTTTGGTTTGAGTTTGGTCATTCACGACGTTTTGCTGTGGGCTTTGGGGCCTGGTGAAGTTTTTGCGCCGCGTTTTCCTGGTTTGAAGGGCGCTGTCCAAGTGGGCGAGGACTTCTTCCCTCAATGGCAAATTGTGACGCTCTGTTTGGGTCCTCTTGTGTGGGGTGCGTTGCATCTCCTGCTCACTCAAACCAAGTGGGGACAGCGCGTTCGTGCTGCGACGCAAGACAGAGACATGCTCGATGCCTTGGGTATCAACCCAGCACCGCTTCTTTTGAGTGTGGTGGTTTTGGGTTGTGGCCTTGCAGGTTTGGCGGGTGCTTTGCAATTGCCTAGAGAACCTGCTAATTTGCAAATGGACTTGCAAATGGTGGTCGAGACTTTTGTGGTGGTGGTGATGGGGGGTCTGGGCAGCATTGCTGGCGCTTTTTTTGCAGCCATCTTGATTGGCTGTGTGCATGCTTTTGGCATTCACTTTTTTCCGCAAGCCACTTTGGTCTTGGTGTTTTTAACCATGGCCTTGGTGTTGGCGGTCAGGCCCCAAGGCTTGATGGGAGAACTGCCAGGTGCGGCGCCCCGCGAAAAGGTCACGCCATTTCAATTGGGGGGTGACAATCAATTTTTCAAATGGACAGGCTGGATGGTTTTAGCCGCTAGCGGCATCGTCCTGATCACTGCGGGTGAATACACGCAAAGTGTCTTGGAAAATTTGCTCATCATGATGCTCTTTGGTCTGAGTTTGCAGTGGATGATGGCCTTGTCGGGGTGGGTCAGTTTTGGCCACGCAGCTTATTTTGGCCTTGGTGCATATGCTGCGGCATTGAGTCATTTGCATTGGCACTTCAATGCGATCATGGCTGCTCTGGCGGGCGTGGTGGCTGCCTTCTTGGCGGCGCTTTGTATGGGTAAATTACTTCAGCGCAGTACGGGCGTTTATTTGGCCATGTTGTCATTGGCTTTTGCCCAAATGGTGTGGGCCACTGCCAGCCAATGGGTGTCCTTCACGGGAGGCGACAACGGTTTGATTGGCTTGAAATTTTTTGACGGCATGTCGCGTTGGATTTTTCAAGTTGTCCTTATTTTGTTGTGCTTTGTGACTTTGTTCGGATTCTCTCGACTGATTCGATCTAGTTTTGGGGCAGCCTTGCAGGCTGGGCGCGATGCGCCTCAAAGGGCGCAAGCCAGCGCACTTAATGTCGCCAACTTGAACCAGCGTGTATTTTTTATGAGTGCTGGCTTGGCGGGTTTGTCGGGCGCTTTGTGGGCCATGAGCAAAGGCGCTGTCTTCCCTTCCGTAGCGTCTGTTTCCAATTCAGTAGATGCCCTGATGGTCGTTTTATTGGGTGGGGTGCATCAGCTTTGGGGTGCATTTGCAGGCAGTCTATTTTTGGTGGGAGTGGGCTCAGAAATAGGGCGACACTTTGAATACTGGAGAGGCAGTTTGGGTCTGCTCATCATGCTGTTGATGGTCTTTGCACCCGAGGGAATTTTAGGTCTCAGAAAATTTGAAAAATACACTGGTAGTAGAGCCCTATGAAAACCGTCTTGAGAGTGGAGGGACTGCGGCAAAACTATGGCGGTGTCCAAGCGCTCAGGGGCGTGAGCTTTGAGCTACAAGCTGGTGAATGTGTGGCCCTGATCGGACCTAATGGCGCGGGCAAGTCAACCTGTTTTGCTTGTTTGGCGGGCCAACAAAAAACGCTAGCGGGAAGCCTTGTTTGGCGTGGGCATGATTTGCAGAAGTCAACGGTTGAGATGCGAACCCGTTTGGGTGTGGCCAGAACTTTTCAAGTGGCACAAGTGTTTGAAGCGCTCACAGTCCTTCAAAATTTGCAATTGGTCTTGCAGGCTTCGCGTGGCGTTTCAATGCGTGACCTCTTGGATGAATGTTTGCTTGACGAAGCAAGGCATTGGATATCTCAAGCTGGATTGAACGATCTGGGTGAAGAGATGCTTCGGTCGCCTGCTGCACGTCTTTCGTATGGTGGAAAAAAACGTTTGGAATTGGCCATGGCCATGGCAGGGTTGCCCGACGCCAGTCAGGGTCTGATGTTGCTTGACGAACCTGCTGCAGGACTTGCACCGGAAGAGCGAGCCGACATGATGGAGCGCGTCAAACGCATGGCCCATTTGGGTGCTACGGTTTTGTACACCGAGCACAACATGGACGCGGTGTTTGGTGTGGCCGATCGTGTGTTGGTCTTGATCGGTGGCCAACTGGTGGCGCAAGGATCACCGCAAGAGGTGGCGGCCAATCAATTGGTGCGTGAAAGATATTTAGGTCAAACCTTTTCTCTGAACAAGGAGTCTGTTCGTGCTTGAGATTCAAAACCTCAATGCCAGTTATGGACAAGCCCAAGTCTTGTTCAATGTGTCATTGCTTGTGCCTCGAGGCAACATGTTGTTGATTCGAGGGCTTAATGGTGCTGGAAAATCGAGCTTGCTTAAAGCCATCATGGGACTGATGCCACAGTCGACGGGCAGCTTGCTTTGGCAAGGCCAAGCTTTGCATTCATTGAAGCCGCATGAGCGATCCCTCAAGGGCTTGGGCTATGTGCCTGAAGACCGTCGATTATTTTCTGCTCTGACAGTTCGTCAAAATTTAGAAATTGCCACGCCCAACCAGCCTAAACACAGGCCTCATGGACAGCCTGGTCTGCAGTTACAAGAAGTTTTGGAATTGTTTCCAAGCTTGTCAAGCATGCTTGAG
>SXXD01000130.1 GCA_005789685.1 Burkholderiales bacterium | reverse complement strand
TTGCGCTGTATATTCAAAGCCATCACCTCTACCAGCCTGCACGATGAACGATACCTCTGCCAAAAAAGACACCCAAAAACTCCAGCGCATTGTTGTTGATGCATTGGAAGATGTGAAAGCACAAGAAATTGTGGTGTTCGATACAGAAGAGATGTCCGCCCTTTTTGAGCGGGTTATCATCGCCTCGGGTACTTCTAACCGTCAAACCAAAGCCTTGGCCGCCAGTGTTCGCGACAAGGTGAAAGAAGCGGGCTATCCCAAACCACGCATTGAGGGTGAAGACAACGGCGAGTGGATCATTGTCGATTGCGGCAGCGTCGTTGCACACGTGATGCAGCCTACCATTCGCTCTTACTATAACCTTGAAGAAATTTGGGGCGACAAACCGGTGCGTCTGAAGCTGGGTGCACCCAAGCCTGCTGAGCCTGTGCGCAAGCCCGTTGCCAAGAAGAAGGCCAATGTCAGTGCAGGACGCACGCCTACAAGGCGTGATTCTGTGCCGGTTGGTCCCATGGGCTCGGAAGCGCTCAAACCCACGCGCAAAGTGCCGGCTAAATCAAGCGGCAAACCTGCGGCTAAATCAGTGGGCAAAGCACCTGCCAAATCAAGCAGCAAGCCTGTTTCAAAATCTGTCGTTAGACCTGCCAGTAAACCCGCGAACAAGCCTAGCGCCAAACCAGCAGCCAAGGCAGCACCTAAGGCAGCACCTAAGGCAGCATCCAAGTCCTTCGCCAAGGCAAAGCCTAAGGCCTGAGTTTCATGAAGCTGCTAATTGTGGCAGTGGGGCAACGCGTCCCCGATTGGGCGCAAACTGCGTGGGACGATTACGCCAAGCGCTTTCCCCCTGAACTCAAAGTAGAGCTCAAGGCTGTTAAGACTGAGCCCCGCAGTTCTAAAACTTATGAAAACTTGGTGGCAGCTGAGCGCCAACGCATTGAGGCGGTCATACCACGCGGCACTCGCATTGTGGTTTTGGATGAGCGCGGCACCGCATTGAGAACCACCGCGCTTGCGCAGCGTTTGAAAGATTGGCAACTCGGCGGTGATGATGTTGCGCTCATTATTGGGGGGCCAGATGGTTTAGAGCCAGCCTTTAGAGATGCTGCACACGAACGCATTCGATTGTCCGATCTCACGCTGCCACACGCCATGGCCAGAGTCTTGCTCATCGAACAGTTGTATCGAGCTTGGTCGATCAATGCCAACCATCCTTACCACCGAGAATAAACTTGCAATGAAAGATTTCGTTTACCTGGCCTCGCAAAGTCCTAGACGCAAACAATTGCTCGAACAGATAGGCGTTCGGTATGAGTTGTTGTTGGCCACGCCAGACGAAGATGCTGAATCGCTAGAACGCGTGACACCAGGTGAAGCCCCTTTGACCTACGTGAAGCGTGTGACGCAATTGAAACTTGAAGCTGCCGTCAAACGCATGCAAGCGCGAGGCTTAAAACCTGCGCCTGTGTTGTGCGCTGACACCACTGTGGCCTTAGGCCGAGTGATCTTGGGCAAACCCGAAAATGAACAAGATGCAGTCCGAATTTTACAAACTTTGTCTGATCAAACTCACAGAGTCTTGACTGCCGTTGCTGTAGCTTCAGGCCGCCGACGCTTATTGAGTGTGTCAGTGTCGAAAGTGACATTTGCCCCAATGAAGCTGTCGGAGATCAAAGCCTATGTTGCAAGTGGAGAGCCCTTTGGCAAAGCCGGTGCCTACGGTGTTCAAGGTATGGCAGCTGCTTATATTTCAGACATACAGGGCTCCTACACAGGCATCATGGGCTTGCCACTCTTTGAGACTTCAGTGTTGTTGAAAAACATTTAATTCAATTCCTATGTCGAGAACACATTTGCTTTCGCCTGAAACCATTGGGGATTATCAAAACTTGGGGGCTGTTGTTTTGCGCGGTGTTTTCAACGCCCAAGAAATTCAAACACTTGAAAACGGCATTGAACACAACCTCGCGCATTTAAGTCCTTTGGTGCAAGTGGCCAGCCAGGCCGACGATCCTGGGCGCTTCGTTGAAGACTTTTGCACTTGGCAATCGAACCCAGACTATCAAAGCATTTTGTCCAATTCGACCTTACCCCATTTGGCGGCGCAACTCATGCAGTCCAAAACGGTGCGTCTTTATCACGACCATTTGTTGGTGAAGGAACCTGGCACCAAGCAAGCAACACCTTGGCACCAAGATCAACCCTACTACAACGTGAGCGGTCGCCAAAACGTGAGTTTTTGGATTCCGGTTGATCCTGTACCCTTGGTCAGCACGCTCAGATTTGTCGCGCAATCGCATTTGGGTACCTGGTACATGCCGCGAACTTTCAGAGACCAACAGGCCAAATGGTTTCCTGAGGGCAGCTTGGCTGACTTGCCTTCGATCGAAGAAAAGCCCAATGAGTTTAAGCAGCTTGCCTGGGCTTTAGAGCCAGGTGACTGTGTGGCTTTTCAGATGTTGTCCTTGCATGCCTCCAGTGGTGTGGGACCTCAATCTAGAAGGCGCGTGTTTTCCGCCAGGTACTTGGGAGACGATGCGCGTCATGCAGTGCGTCCTTGGCTGACCTCGCCGCCATTTGTTGGTTTGGATCAACGCTTGCCAGACGGTGCAGAAATGAACGACGCTTTGTTTCCTAAGGTTTGGGGTTAAAGCCCCAAGCAACACCCTCTCTGCGTGGATCAGCAGAACCGATCCAACCATTGCCAGCACGCTTTAAAAATCCCATGCCGCTGTTCATGGGCACGACTTCCACTTTTTGGCCTTTGGCTAAAAGAGCATCAGCCAGTTGGGCGGCTGAAGTTCCTTTTTCAAGCTGAACCCGATTGGGAATGGCCGTTGAAATGTGCCCTTGTGCCAGAGCTTCAAAGGGGCTTAATTGGTTGGCCAACATGCGAATCAAGTTGGCAGCAACATAGTCCACGATTTGTCCGCCGCCTGCCGATCCGCCTAGCGTGACCAATTGACCTACTTCGTCAAAAACCATGGTGGGTACCATGGACGTAACAGGTCTTTTTCGGGGCTCCATTTTGTTGGGTGCTATTTCGCCTGTTTTGGGCGATGTGGTGAAGTTGGTCATGGCATTGTTCAAAACATAACCTTGCACCAAGATGCGCGAACCAAAATTCAAATTGTTGGTGGTGCTCATGCTGACTGCGTTGCCTTTTGCGTCAACAACCGCCAATTGGCTGGTTGCATCGGAGCTAGGTGCTGCTGCGGCTTGTGCCATGGACTGCCCTGATGCCTCAGCCAACATGGCTTCTGGTTGTCCTGGTGCATAACTGGGCAGGGTGTTGGTTTGAATCAGGGCTGCGCGTTGTTTGACGTAAGCCGGATTGACCAAGGCCTTGGCCGGTACTTTGAAAAATGCAGGGTCTGCCACATAAAGACGCCTGTCCACTTGCGCTAATTTGCCGGCCTCGGCAAAGGCATGAGCAAATTCGGGCTGATTAAAGTCAGTGCCCAAGTTGGATTTTTCCGCCAACATTTGCAGCACTTGAAGAACCACCACGCCGCCAAATGAAGGCGGTGCCATCACGCAAACTCTGTAACGCAGGTAGGGACCACACAGGGGTTCACGTTCTTCGACTGGGTAGCTTTTTAAATCTTCTTCGGTCATCAGAGACGGCTTGTAGCCCCTTTGAACGGCAGCCAAAAAATCTGTACTGGCACCATCAGCCCAAATTGCGGAGGGCCCTTTAAGGGCGATGCTTTGAAGCGTCTTGGCATAGTCGGGGTTGACAATGAGCGTGCCCACAGGCTTTACTTTTTGAGCATCGTCAAAATACAAAGCCAACATGTCGGGGTGATCTTTGGCGGCCGTTGGGACTGACAAAATTTGATGCATGTAGGCCGGCATGG
>SXXD01000129.1 GCA_005789685.1 Burkholderiales bacterium | reverse complement strand
GCGAAGTTTCCCACCATCACGGTGTCCAAGAACACTTGATCAAAATAAGCGGCTCAAGCCGTGGGTTGCGACTCAAAGGCTTGAAATCTTCAAGCCTTTTTGTTTTCTAAATCGCGCAAACGGAAACGCTGAATTTTGCCGGTGGCAGTTTTGGGAAGCTCGGTGATGAACTCTACAAATCGTGGGTATTTGTAGGGCGCCAATCTCTCTTTCACAAAGGCTTTGACATCTTCCTCTTTCAGGCTTTGTCCTGACTTCAGAACGACGAAGGCTTTGGTTTTGGTCAGGCCATCGGCGTCAACTTTGCCAATGACGGCGGCTTCCAAAATGGCAGGGTGTTGAACCAAAGTGGATTCCACTTCGAAGGGCGAAACATAGATGCCACTGACTTTGAGCATGTCGTCGTTGCGACCCGCGTAAGTGTAATAGCCGTCCAAGTCGCGCGAGTATTTGTCACCACTCTTGGTCCATTCGCCTTGAAAGGTGTCACGCGTTTTTTCGCGGTTGTTCCAATACATCAATGCTGCGCTGGGGCCTTTGATGAACAGGTCACCAATCTCGTTGTGGCCCGTGATCACATCGCCTTGTTCACCGCGCAACTGAACTTCGTAACCAGGCACAGCTTTGCCTGTGGTGCCATAGCGCACATCGCCGGGTGCATTGGACAAGAACACGTGCAGCATTTCGGTAGAGCCAATGCCGTCGATGATTTCGCAGCCAAAGCGGGCGGCCCACCTTTCGCCAATGTCGGCGGGCAAGGCTTCGCCAGCGGATGAGCAGAGGCGCAATGCCACTTGATCTTTGTTGGGTAAGTCAGGGCTTGCTAACATGCCGCCGTAGCCTGTTGGGGCACCATAAAACACCGTGGGTTTGTGGTCTATTAAGCGCTTGAATGTGGCCTGTGGGGTCGGGCGTTCAGCCATCAAGACCACGCTGGCGCCCACACTTAACGGAAAGGTGAGCGCGTTGCCTAAGCCGTAGGCAAAGAACAATTTGGCTGCTGAGAAAACAACATCGTTTGTATTTAAACCCAGCACGTCTTTGCCGTACAACTGAGCCGTCCAATACAAATTGCCTTGTGTGTGAACTGTGCCTTTGGGGTTGCCGGTAGAGCCGGATGAGAACAACCAGAAGGCGGGTTCGTCGGCATGAGTCTCTGCGGGCAGGCTAGGGCCTGAGGCCGATGCCAATAAATCTTTGAAGTGCATGGTGGGCGCAGGCAAGTCGCCCTCGTGGCGTGTCACCACGACGTGCTTGATACTCTTAGTGCCTTGCGCAACGGCCGCATTGAAAGTACCCAGCAATGCCGAAGACACCAAGGCCGCTTGCGCACGGCTGTTGTTGATCATGAAGGCGTAGTCTTCAGGTGTCAGCAGCGTGTTCACGGCAACGGGCACCACACCGGCATACAAAGCACCCAAGAAGGACACCACCCAATCGGTGCTGTCATGCATCAGTAAGAGCACACGCTCTTCTCGCTTGAGGCCCAACTTTCTCAAACCCGCAGCACAGGAACGAATTTGGTCTGCCATGCCGCCGTACGTGAGTGTGCCGATATCGTCTATCAGCGCCGTCTTGTCTTTGCGGCTGTTGTTGGCCGCAATCAGGAACTGCGCAAAGTTAAATTGCGCTGGGGGTGCAGAGGGCAGTGCCATGGCGATCTCCGTGGTCAGATCAAAAAATTTGAAGTATCTGCATTAAAACGCTTGGGCTTTCGGGCAACAAGCGGTATAAATGCACTATCTTGCTTGCTGATGAGTATGCAATAAAGTGCATGTATTGTCTGCATTCAAAATCTAGGGTTTTCCCTTGGGCTGAATGTCTTTGATTGACTGCCCCCTTGTTTTTGGAGTTATCGGTGTCCGATTCATCGACCGCATTTGTTGAAGTTGGTAGCTCACTGGAGCCTTTGCGCAGCCCATTTTTAATGTCGCTGGGTGAGCGCGTGCGCAACTTGCGTTCGCGCAAAGGCATGACGCGCAAAGCAGTGGCAATGGCAGCCGATGTGTCTGAGCGGCACTTGGCCAATTTGGAATATGGCACTGGCAATGTTTCGGTTTTGGTGTTACTTCAGGTGTCGCATGCATTGCAATGTTCTTTGGCCGAGTTGTTGGGCGACATCAGCACCAGCACACCAGAGTGGTTGCTAATTCGAGAGCTGTTGGGAAAGCGCACAGAGTCTGATTTAAGGCGTGCCCGCGTGCAGTTAACAGAAATGTTCGGTGAGGGCGGCGATGCTGCTGCTCGCCGCACACGCATCGCACTCATTGGCCTCAGAGGCGCTGGCAAAACCACGCTGGGCCAGCGTTTGGCCGATGATTTGGGTTTCCCATTCATAGAACTCAGCCGCGAGATCGAAAAATTTGCAGGCTGCCAAATTAGCGAAATTCACAACCTTTATGGTGCCAACGCCTACCGCCGTTACGAGCGCCGGGCCTTAGAAGAAGCCATTCAAATTTACCCCGAAGCCGTCATTGCAACGCCAGGCGGATTGGTGTCCGATTCAGCCAATTTCAATTTGCTGCTGACGCATTGCACCACGGTGTGGTTGCAAGCCAATGCCAACGATCACATGGCCCGAGTGGCTGCGCAAGGCGACTTGCGCCCGATGGCCGCCAGTCCCGAAGCCATGGAAGATTTGAAGCGCATTTTGGAAGGTCGTTCGGCGTTCTATTCCAAAGCCGACATCAGCATCAACACAAGCGCGCAAAATGTGGAAGCCAGTTTCCAGCGCTTGAAAACTGAAGTACGCAAAGTGATTCAGTGGGTGGAGTGAATTTCGAAGGCACATGACAATAATTAGGGTAAATACTTATTATTTGCATTAAGTTGCATGTTAAGTATATGGTCTTAATGCAATAAACTGCATGTCATTGGCTTAGCCTTCTAAATTTTGGAACCGCACATGACCGCAAACCCCTTCGTTAATTACCAAACGACAGTCGACAACTACAAGCACATTAGCTTGAAGTTTGAATCGGCGGTTGCCACGCTGTCCATCAACATCGACGAAAACGCTGGCATTCGTCCAGGCTACAAACTCAAGCTCAACTCCTACGACTTGGGCGTCGACATTGAATTGCACGACGCTTTACAGCGCATCAGATTTGAGCACCCCGAAGTTCGCACGGTAGTGGTCACCAGTTTGAAAGATCGCGTTTTCTGCTCTGGCGCCAACATTTTCATGCTGGGTGTGTCGACACACGGCTGGAAAGTGAACTTCTGCAAGTTCACCAACGAAACACGCAATGGCATTGAAGATTCCAGCAAATATTCTGGCTTGAAATTTGTGGCGGCACTCAACGGCGCCTGTGCTGGCGGTGGGTACGAATTGGCTTTGGCCTGCGACGACATCGTGTTGGTCGATGACCGATCTTCTGCTGTGTCATTGCCTGAAGTGCCTTTGCTTGGCGTGTTGCCAGGTACGGGTGGCCTCACCCGAGTTACCGACAAGCGCCACGTCCGTCACGACTTGGCTGATATTTTTTGCACCAGCGTAGAAGGTGTTCGTGGTCAAAAAGCCGTTGACTGGCGCTTGGTCGATGCCATTGCCAAGCCCAACCAATTTCAGCAAGTGGTGCGCGAGCGAGCCGACAATTTAGCTGCAAAAAGTGACCGCCCAGCTACAGAAAAAGGCGTGGCACTGACACCCATTCAGCGCATCATTTCGGCCGATCAAATTAGTTACATCAACGTGACCGTTGACATCGACCGCGCCAAACGCTTGGCCACCTTCACAGTCAAAGCGCCTACAACAGCACAACCCACCGACATCGCAGACATCTTGGCTGCTGGCGCTCAATGGTGGCCTTTGCAAATGGTACGTGAATTGGACGACGCCATTTTGCACATGCGCACCAACGAACTCGACATCGGCACCTGGTTGCTTAAAGCCGTGGGCGATGCACAAGCCGTGTTGGCCAGCGACGCCACGCTGTTGGCACACAAAGACCATTGGTTCGTGCGCGAAACCATCGGCCATTTGCGTCGCACTTTGGCACGCTTGGATGTGTCTTCGCGCAGCATTTTTGCCATCGTTGAACAAGGCACCTGCTTTGTAGGCACTTTCGCCGAACTGGCATTCTGTGCAGACCGCACGTACATGTTGGCTTTGCCCGACGACGAAGCTAACGCACCCACCATTCAATTGAACAAATTCAACTTCGGTTTCTATCCCATGGTGAACGATCAGTCTCGCTTGGCTCGCCGCTTCTACGAAGAAGTGCCGGCCATGGAAGCTGCTCGTGGCGCTATTGGCAAAGCCTTGGATGCAGACGCCGCATTGGCACTTGGCTTGGTCACAGCTGCCCCCGATGACATCGACTGGGAAGATGAAATTCGCATGTGCTTGGAAGAGCGCGCAGCCATGTCACCCGACGCCCTCACAGGCCTCGAAGCCAACCTGCGTTTTGCCAGCCAAGAGAACATGCTCACCCGTATTTTTGGTCGCCTCACGGCATGGCAAAACTGGATCTTCCAACGCCCCAATGCCGTGGGTGAAAAAGGTGCCTTGAAGGTGTATGGCAAAGGTGAAAAAGTGCAGTTCGACATGAACCGCGTTTAAGCATTTCAGTCACAAAGGTTTTTTGAAAGTGTTGTGCAGCTTGGTTCCCGGTGGTCTAAGCTGCAACCAAAATTTGACCCCACCGTTGCTTTAATTTTTGGAGACATTC
>SXXD01000128.1 GCA_005789685.1 Burkholderiales bacterium | reverse complement strand
CCAGTCCGCGAAAGGCTTGGCTGCGCCAAGACCATTGTCGTTTGGGAGGAGGAGGGGTGCTCATGAGAATAGACCGGCCCGCACGAGGCGGGCCGGAAGTCTTTGGTTTAAAAAGTTTTCCTCATGGAGGAGAACGCAAAGCTAAGATTAACGTACTGGAGGTGCGTACATCAAGCCGCCTTTGTTCCACTGGTTGTTCAAACCACGTGGCAATTTCAAAGTGGACTTAGGACCGACATTGCGTTCAAACATTTCGCCGTAGTTGCCTACAGCTTTAATGGCGCGATAAGCCCACTCTTTGTCCAAGCCAAGCAATTTGCCGGTGTCTTCAGACGTACCCAAGATACGCATGACGACTGGGTCTGTGCTGCTGCTCTTCATTTGATCCACATTGGCTTGTGTGATGCCATATTCTTCAGCTTCGATCAACACGTAACCCACCCATTTCACAATGGCTAAGAACTCGTCGTCACCACGGCGCACGGATGGGCCAAGAGGCTCTTTAGAAATCAACTCTGGAAGAATCAGGTGATCATCAGGGTTGGTCGCTTCTTTGTTGCGCACAGAGGCCAAACCAGAGGCGTCTGTGGTGTAAGCCTGGCAACGACCAGCGAAGTAAGCCTTGTTGGTGGCTTCTTGTGTGTCAAACACCACAGGCTTCATGTTGAGTTTCATGACCTTGGAGTAGTCATTCAAGTTCTTTTCTGTGGTGGTGCCAGATTGCACGCACACTGTGGCGCCTTTGAGCTTGGTAGCGCTTGTAATTTTTGACTTTTTAGGAACCATGAAGCCTTGGCCGTCATAGTAAGTCACGCCAGTGAAATGCAAGCCCAAAGAGGCATCGCGGCTCAAAGTCCAAGTGGTGTTGCGTGACAACATGTCAATCTCACCGGCTTGCAACACAGCAAAACGCTGAGCAGCGTTTAAAGGTGTGTATTTCACTTTGAGAGGGTCGTTCAAAAGAGTGGCGGCCACAGCGCGGCAAACATCCACATCCAAACCGGCCCAAACGCCTTGGCTGTCTGCAGCTGAGAAGCCTGGCAAACTGGGGTTGACACCGCAGTTTAAAGTTCCGCGTGCTTTGATGGCATCAATTGTTTTGCCAGCAAAAGCAGGCGTGGCCAATGAGCCGAGCAGTGCCAAAGCGGCAGTTGCCAGCAATGGGCGTTGAATCAGTTTGCGAAGGGATTTCATGGATTGGCTCCAAAATTAAGAAAAGCATATTTTGCATGAAAAAAAGCTGATAAAACCGCGGGTAAGTGCTGACCCCTTAATTTGGAAAACATCAATAGCCCCAAAAATGGGCGGGCTTTAAGGACTCGCCCCAAGTAAGTGCGGTAGCCAGCTTTAGGTGGACAGATCTTTCAGTGCCGCTTCTACTTGTGCTTCAAACAGATCGGGTTGCCCCATCGCTTTGGCATTGAGAAGCGCCAGTTTAACCAAAAAAAGTTCTGACTTTTCGGGGCCAGCTTCATCGATGGCCGTGGCCAATCGGTCGTAAACCTGTTCTAGGCCCGCTATGTCGAGAGTGTGGATGGTGTTCATTTCATTAGCGCAAGTTGAAGGCTAGAAAGCAGGCGCGCGGCATCCAATTGGAGCCAGCGAGCACACACGTGTTGGTCAGGCCGAAATAAATAAGCACCTCCTGCTGAAACGGCGTAACGAAGTTGAAATCGTTGTTGCGGATCGAACAGTGTTTTGTCTGCACCGAGAACATCAGCATTCTGTTGCGTGATGGCCAATAATTTCAAAGGGACGCCATTGTTTTTAGCTTCGACAATGGCCTGCAAAAGGTCTTTCGGAATGCTTTGATTTGGCGCCACATAAACCAAGTCAAACCCACCCCCTAAGTGATCTAACAAAAAGTCATCTTGTTGAAGTTGAACGTTTTGAGGGGGTGCACCAAGAGCTGGGCCACCCGTAAATTGCGCATTGTCATCAGACAAGCTGTTTAACGCAGAGTGCTTGTACTCATGCGGACGTGATGTCCGCCAGTGATACAAAGGCCGCACAAATTCTTCGGTCAAAGACAATGACAGCACCGCATCGCGCAGCAACCTAAAGCCCCGGCTAGGCGGTGCCATGAAGCGCGTACTTTTGCCAGCCTCAGTAATGATTTCGCGCGCTGCGCCAACACGCTCTTGGCTGTGGTTTGCCATCAATTTCGCAGGAGAAATACCATTGAGAACATAGGCCAAATGCCAACCCAATGATTGAGCATCTTGAAATGCCGTGTTGGCGCCTCGCACGCCAAAGATGGGCAGTAAATGGGCCGCATCGCCAGTGAACACAATGCGATCGTGAACATACTGAGGCAGGGTAAGCGTGCGTGCGGAGTAAACAGAGCTCCAATCCATTTCCCAAGGCGTGTCCTCAAAGCCGATCATTTTGAGTTGTGCGTCTATGCGCTCTTGCAGGGACTCTGGCCGCAAAGCTTCTTCAGGTGTTTCGCCAGGCGGCAATTGATAGTCCACCCGCCAAATGCCATGCGGCTCTTTGTGCATCAGGATGGTGTTGCCGCGGTTCCAATCTGGATCAAAAAATGCCAAGCGTTCAGTGGGAAAGGGCAAGTCAATGCGGATGTCGGCAATGACGAAGATGCTTTCGAAAGAGGCACCTTCCAATTTCAAATTCATGGCACTGCGAATTTCAGATCGACCGCCATCGGCAGCCACAAGCCATTCGGTTTCAAGTAGATAGGGGCCAGCAGAGGTGTCGACATGGGCTGTGACACTGCCCGCCGATTGTTCAGCGTGGACCAGTTTGTTGCCCCATCGGAAATCAATCAAAGGATTGGCCGCGCACGCATCATGCAAGTACTCTTCTAAGTATTGCTGTTGAATATTGATCATGGGAAAAAATCGATCGTCGGGATCGATCGGTGTTTCCATGCGAAACACTTTTTGTCCGCGGAAAATAGAGTTGCCGCAATGCCAAGGCAATCCGTTTTCAGTCACGCGATGGGCCACACCTACCTGTTGCAAAATTTCCATCGATCTGCGCGTGAACACAATGGCACGTGAGCCTTGAGAAAATTGCAGTTCAGATGCTAAGACCACACTGGCCACCCCATGTCGCGCCAATTCCAAGGCGGTGACCATTCCCGCAGGACCTGCGCCCACAATGACTACTTTTTTCTTTTCCTGTGGCCCGTGTTCAGTGGGCAACCAAGGTTTGAAAACTTGGTAGTTGTAATAAATTGAGGGACGCGGGCTTGCGCTGGGCAGGTGCATTGAAGGTGTTAGTTGGCTTTGGTGCTCGCAGTTTGCACCAGTTTGGCAAGTATGAGCTTTTGGTGATCAAAAATTTACAAGCTTCTTCCACCATCGACCACAAAACGGGAGCCAGTGGCAAAGCGCATGGTGGTGGCGCAGGCCTCAATGGCAGCGGCAGTGTCGTCGACATGGCCAATGCGCTTAAGAGGAATGGTGGCCGCCGCTTTCTCATTAAACTCAGCGCCTCGGCCAGGTACGAAAGTTGAATCAACAACGCCTGGTGAAACTGCAATGACACGAATTTGAGGCGCAAGTGCTTTGCCCAATGCCTTGGTCAAAAGATCGACACCTGCTTTGGCCGCT
>SXXD01000016.1 GCA_005789685.1 Burkholderiales bacterium | reverse complement strand
CCGCCCGAGAGTTCATGCGGGAATCGATCTTTTTCAGCCTCTAAGCCTACCAAATGAAGCACTTCTGCAATGCGTTGTGTTTTGCTCGATGCGCTTTGTCCATGAAGGCCAAAGGCGATGTTGCCGGCCACCGACAGGTGCGGAAAAAGTGCGTAATCTTGAAACACCATGCCCATGCGGCGCTTCTCTGGCGGTGCCGTTAAACCTGGTTGACTGACCACCCGATCGGACAACTGAACCGTGCCGGTAGACACAGGCTCCAAACCCGCAATGGCTCTTAGCAAACTGGTTTTGCCGCAACCTGAAGGGCCAATGAGGACACCGATTTGGCCTGCCTTCAACTGCAAAGACACGCCGTTGATGGCGGGCTTGGCGTTGCCGGGATAGCAAACATCGACATGGGAGACAGTGAGAAACATGCCTCCAATTGTAAGGACTGATCAAAGCCCCCTGTTTAGAAGATGTAAGGGGCTTCTACAATGCAAGGTGTGAATGGGTTTGTCGCTATCCCCTCCCCCGATCTTCAATTCAATATTTCTAACTGATGCACACTTTCCGAATCCGTTCGGTTGTTTTTATTTTCACAGCCCTTTTAATCAGTTTGCCTATCTTGGCATTGATCGGTTCATGGCTTGAGTGGAATGCTGCCTCTGCTCAGGTGTTAAGTGAGTTGGCTCAAACCGTTCTTCCCGATTACTTGCTCACAAGTGTGCTGCTGTGTGCAGGCGTTGCGGTAGGCGTTACGGTTTTGGGTTTGAGCACAGCGGCGGCTGTCACATTGTTTAAGTTTCCAGGTCAATCGTTTTTTGAGTGGGCTTTGTTATTGCCCATGGCCATGCCCGCTTACGTGGTGGCATATGCCTACACAGACTTTTTCCAATTCAGTGGTCCGCTTCAAACTTTCATTCGATCGACATGGGCATTAGAGGGTCGCGTCTTCCCCGAAATCAGAAGCTTAGGTGGCGCCATCTTTGTGTTCTCGCTCACGCTTTATCCCTATGTCTATTTGTTGGCAAGAACCGCATTGAGTGAGCGTGCATCGCACCTCATGGAAGCCGCCAGATTGCTGGGTGCACCTCTTTTCAGGCGCATTTCTGAGGTGGCCTTGCCATTGGCCAGGCCTGCCGTTGCGGCCGGTGTGGCACTGGCCCTCATGGAAACTCTGGCTGACTTTGGGGTGTCCAGTTACTTTGGCATTCAAACTTTCACAGCGGGTGTTTACAAAGCTTGGCTCATCATGGACAACCGCATTGCAGCCGCGCAGTTGGCCACACTTTTATTGGTCATGGTGCTCATTTTGTTGCAACTTGAAAAGCAAGCCCAAGCTCGCTTGCGATTTACATCAAGCAACACCAATTCAGCAAATTCTCGCGAAGCACAGCCCGCCGAACTCAGCCAACCTTCTGGGCTGGCAATGGCCGCTTGGTGTGGCTTGCTGGTTTTTTTGGGGTTTGTTTTGCCCATCATGCTCATGCTCAAACCCTTGCTCATGTCAGACACCATCATTCCATGGCAACGGTTTTTGGAATGGTCTTACAACAGCCTGCGCTTAGGCGGCATCACGGCCCTGTTGGCCGTTGGCTTTTCATTGCTCATCGCGTTTAGTTTGCGCAACAAAGCGGATTTCTTTGCACGCTTCATCTCTCAATTAGTGGGCTTGGGCTACGCCATTCCCGGTGCCGTGGTGGTGGTCGGCTTGCTTCTTCCCGTCACTTGGATCCAAAAGCAATGGCCAGAAACTCATGTCGGTTTCTGGATAACAGCTTCCATACTGGGACTCGTTTGGGCTTACTTGGTCAGGTTCTGCGCAGTGGCCTTGCAATCGATTCAAAGTGGCTATGCGCGAATTCCCCATAGCCTAGATGATTCAGCCAGAACACTGGGCGTCACGGGCTTGGCCTTACTAAGCCGCGTTCATGCGCCCCTGCTCAAACGTTCTGTGTTTGCTGCAGCCTTGTTGGTTTTTGTTGATGTCATGAAAGAGTTGCCCGCCACCTTGGTTCTCCGACCATTCAATACAGATACATTGGCTGTGGTGGCATTTCAACTTGCCAGAGACGAAAGACTGGGAGAGGCTGCCCTGCCCAGTTTGGCTTTGGTGCTTGTTGGTTTGATACCTGTGCTTTTATTGAGCCGAGCGATGCGGCAAACAAATAGAGCACCTTGATGCGATTGCCTCGTGCGTTGGTAAACATCTGGTTGCACTGCACGCACTCGTCAAAATGCGTAACCCTTGTTGGGCAATGCGCCCATGATTTTGGGCGTATTGAGTTGGCGCGGCTTGATGCGACCGCCTTGGGCTTTGAGCCAGGTCTCGACCACATCCCAGACTTGCTTGTTGCCTTGGTTACGGGCTTCTTCGGCCACGGGGGCCCAGCCAGCCACCTTGTACTTTTTGCCAGCATCGATGAGCTGGCCTTTTAGGCGCATATCGCCAATGCGTTGGCCTGCCTTGGCCACCGGGTTGCAGCTGTAAGTCAGGCCCCCCACGCGCACCATGTCGCCCCCTTGCTGGTAGTAAGGGTCGGGGTTGAACAGGTTGTCGGCCACGTCTTCGAGCACGGTCTTGATGGTCTCGCCCGTCATCTCAGTCACCGTGGCAAACGAATAAGTGGTGGCGGTCATGTCGAGCAGCCACTCACGCGTGATGGCCTGGCCCGGCAGCAGCGTGGTGCCCCAGCGAAAGCCCGGGGAGAACGCAATGTCAGCGCCCTGCACGTCCAGTAAGGCGTCGATCAGCAACTGATCACCTGTGCCGTTGAAATTGCCACGGCGGTACAACAAGCCGTCGGTCACGGCCAGCTTTTCTGACAGCTTGGCTTCGTAAGGCGCGCGGATTTTGGTGATGAGCGCGTCCATCTCCTTGTCGGCGGGCAGCATGTTCGAGAAAACGGGCAGCAGCTTGTATCGGAAGTCGCTGACTTTTTTGTCTTTGACATCGAAGTCGAGCACGCCCAGGAACTTGCTGTTCGAACCCGCATTGGTGACGATGGTCTTGCCGCCTTTGTTCGAAACGATGGACGCGACCGGCATGCCGTCGTGCGTGTGGCCGCCCATGATGGCGTCGATGCCGCTGACACGCGTAGCCATCTTCAAGTCCACATCCATGCCGTTGTGGCTGAGCACCACCACCACCTGTGCACCTTTGCCCCGGGCCTCGTTCACCATCTTTTGCATGTTCTCGTCCTGAATGCCGAACTCCCAGTCGGCCATCATGTAACGCGGGTTGGCAATCGGGGTGTAGGGGAACGCCTGACCAATGATGGCGCAAGGCACGCCATTGATCTCGCGAATCACGTAGGGCTTAAATACCGGGTCGCCAAAGTCGCTGGTCTTGATGTTTTGCGCCACAAAATCGACCTTGCCCGCAAAGTCTTTTTCAACAATTTCCTTGACACGTTCCATGCCCAAGGTGAATTCCCAGTGACCGGTCATCACGTCCACACCCAGCAGTTTGCAGGCGTCGACCATGTCTTGGCCATTGGTCCACAAGCTGGTGCCCGAGCCTTGCCAGGTGTCACCACCGTCCAGCAACAAAGCGCCAGGGCGGCTGGCCTTCATGCGCTTGACCAGCGTGGCCAGGTGGGCAAAACCGCCGACTTTACCGTAGCGCTTGGCGGCTTTCTCATAGTCCAAAAAAGTAAGCGCGTGGGCTTCAGCTGTACCCGGACGGATCTTGGCCACTTGCAGCAAATGTTCACCCACCAAATGCGGCAGGTTGCCTTGCATGGATCCAATGCCCAGATTGATGCTGGGCTCGCGGAAGTAAATCGGCTTGAGTTGGGCATGGCAATCGGTCATGTGCAGGAAAGACACATTGCCGAACTTGGGTATGTCGTACAAACCATTTGCAGCAGTGGCCGCACTGGCTTCAGCATAAGTGCCCATGCTCAAGCCAGCCATTGTGCCAGCGCCCATGACTTGGATAAATTCGCGTTTGGAGAGATTCATATTTGCAATCACTGATATATGTGGTGTTAAAAAACCCGGCTTAGCCGGGTTTTTTAGAGCTTACTGGTTGACAGGAGATTTAGGGTCTAGCAACAGACCCACAATGTGACGTACTTGGGCCTCGTTCAAGATGCCCGTGTGGCCTGCGCGAGGCATGTTGGAGCAAGCGTTGTAGGCCTTGGCGTTCCAGATCTTGCCCCAGGTGTACTCCACGATGGCCTTG
>SXXD01000127.1 GCA_005789685.1 Burkholderiales bacterium | reverse complement strand
CCGATGTCTGCCAGCATGGGCTTTAAGCGGCGCGGGCCAGAAGAGTCGTGAAACATGGCCAAGTCGACTTGGCAAGTCAGGACATCGCCCACGTTGACATGGGCCTTGCCAGCGGCGCGCGCAATGAGTTTTTGGGCCAATGTGGTACCAGAAGCCCGAGTGCTGCTATCAAACCGTAATTCACTTGCTGTGCTCATGACGGCATCACATTCCTAAATAGGCTTGGCGCAAAGTGTCACTGGCCAGCAATTCTGCCGGTTTGCCTGTGAATCGAATCAAGCCATTTTCCATGACATAGGCACGGTCGGCAATTTCCAAAGACTGCCCTACGTTTTGCTCCACCAACAAAACGGCCAAGCCACTTGACTTGAGTTGGCCAATCAAGGTGAACATCTCTTCTACCAACAAAGGCGACAAACCCAATGAAGGCTCGTCCAGAATGAGCAGCTTGGGTTCAGCCATCAAGCCGCGGCCAATGGCCAACATTTGCTGTTCACCCCCGCTCAATGTGCCAGCAAGTTGTGAAATGCGTTCACGCAGTCTGGGAAAAATACCAAATATTTTTTCTATATTTTCTTCACGTCTTTCTTTGCCGCGAGTAAAGGCCCCTAGCGATAAGTTTTCCAAAACATTGAGATTGGGAAAAACTTTGCGGCCCTCAGGCACGTGAATCAAGCCAGCTTGCACTACTTTCCGAGCGTTCCATCCCGTTGTGTCTTGCCCATCAAACTTCACATGCCCGGCACGTGCTTTGACCAAACCACTGAGCACGCCATTCAAAGTGGTTTTGCCTGCGCCATTGCTGCCCAGCAAGGCAACAGTTTCACCGGGCATGACCTCTAAATCGACACCGCGCAAAACCTCTACCGCACCGTAGCCTGCTCGCAACTGTTGAATACTTAACAGTGCATTCATGCTGACAACTCCGCCTGACGCAATCGCGCTGCAGTGCCGTGTCCCAAATAGGCTTCAATCACTTGAGGATGTCGGGTCACTTCGGCAGGCGTGCCTTGCGCAATCAATTGGCCTTGGGCCAAAACCCACACATGCTCAGCCAAACTCATCACGGCTTGCATCACATGCTCAATCATGAATACCGTGACACCCGAGGCTGCAATCGAACGGATGACTGGAATCATGTCGGCAATTTCTTGGGGGTTCAAGCCTGCCAACACTTCATCCAGCAACAGCAACTTGGGCTCAGTGGCCAAAGCTCTGGCCAATTCCAAGCGCTTGCGGCCTGCCACTGTCAAATCACTGGCCAACTTGTCCAACTGATCAGCCAAGCCCACACGCTCAGCCACTTGTGCCGCCATCGCCAACGCTTGCGTTCTAGATGCTGTGTGCAAATGCGCGCCTACTGCAATGTTTTCTCGCACTGTTTGGGCCGCGAAAGGTTGCACAATTTGGAAGGTACGGGTCATGCCCAATTGCGCATTCAAATGCGGTGCTTGCCCAGTAATATCTTGACCCTGCAAAATGACACGCCCAGTGTCAGGCTTTAAAAAACCTGACAGCAATGCAAACAAGGTGGTCTTACCTGCACCATTGGGGCCAATCAAGGCCGTCAAAGAGCCTTGCGGCACAGAAAGGCTCACATCTTGAACAGCTTTCAAGCCGCCAAAGGACCGACTCACACCTTGAACTTCCAACAAAGCTTGAACGTCAGTCATTGCGCCTCCAAGACTTGGGCGTGTAGCTTGCCAATCCAGCAATGCCGCGTGGCAAGAACATCACAATCACAATGAGCACCGAGCCATAAATAATCATGTTGATGCCCGGCATTTGACCAAACAAATTGCGCGTCAAATCGGCCAACACATGCAGCGCCAAAGCACCCAGCACAGGGCCCCACAATGTGCCCATGCCACCCACAATAGCCCCCACCAAAGCCTCTACCGAGGTGTGCGCGCCAAAGCCAATGCTGGGATCAATGTATTGGAAAACTTGCACATAAAAAGCACCTGCCGAGCCCATCAGGCCACCTGACAAGACGGTTGCCCACGTTTTGACTTGGAAGGGATTGACACCCACAGCACGTGCGGCATCTTCGTTGTCGCGCACAGCTTGCAGATAAGCACCAAATCTGGAGTTGCGCAAATAAGCTGTCACGCACAAAGCCAAAGTAACCAAGCCCAAGATGAGCCAAACAAAGCCTGAGCGTGAAGCAAATTGCATGTTGCCCACAGACTCCTTCAAAGGAAGCATCAGGCCCACACCGGCACCTGTGAAGGGCACCGACAAAGTGACAATTCGAAATACTTCAGCAAATGCCAAAGTGACCAATGCAAAGTAAGAGCCCTTCAAGCCATACCTAAAAGACAAGGCACCCACCCATGCACCCACCAAGGCTGCCGTCAACATGGCTGCTGGCAGTGCCAGCCAAGGGCTCCAGCCCCAAGACAATTGAGCAATCGCTTGAAAATAAGCGCCTGTTCCAAAAAACAAAGCGTGGCCAAAAGAGAACTGACCGCCAAAGCCACCCAAGACGTTCCAAGCCTGCGCAATGAGGCAGGCAAACAAAGCCATCATCACAAAATTCAAAACAACGCCGGAGTTTGTGAAAAAAGGAATGGCCGCCACAATCCAAACAAACAGCGCAATGCTGAAAAAATCTTTGCGCACTTGCGTCATGAAAAGCACCTCATGTCTTGGCTCCAAAAAAACCTTCTGGCCTTAACAAAAGCACACCAATGAAAATCACGAAGATGCCCACCTGACCCAAGGACTCACCTAAAAATAAGCCACCAAACGACTCCACCACGCCAATCAACAACCCGCCCAACAGCGCACCCGCAAAACTGCCCATGCCACCCAGCACCACCACTGTGAAGGCCACCAGCACAAAGCCATTGCCCACTTGTGGGTTGACATAGTAAGCGGGCAACAAGAAACAAGCGGCAGCCCCTAAGCAAGCCAAACCCAAACCAAAGCACATGGCGTACACGTGCTCCACATCGATGCCCATCAGACGGGCACCTTGTTTTTCCTTGGCAACTGCGCGAATGGCTCGGCCTAGATCTGTGCGTTGCAAAATCACTATCAGCAAAGCGGAGACCACCAGGGCGCCCGCAAAGGCCACCAATTTAGGCAGAGACACCATCACTTGGGCAGCCTCTGGTCCAATGGCCACTGTGGTCAATGTATAGGCTGTTTCGATGGTGCGGGTGTCTGATTTGAAAAACAACAGGGCGAAGTTTTCCATCACGATCGAAAGACCCAAAGTGACCAGCAAAATATTCTCATCTTTGCCATGGCTGGCGCGGTTAATCACAATGCGCTGCATGGCATAGCCCAGCACAAACATGGCGGGCACCATGATCGGCAAGGCCACATACGGGTCAATGCCCCAACGCTCTTTCAGCGCATAGACACCATAGAGGGCCATCATGAGTGAGGCGCCATGGGCAAAATTGATGATGTGCAACACACCATAGATCAAGGTCAAGCCGAGCGCAATCAAAGCATAGACTGCGCCCGTGGTCAGACCATTGAGCAAAGCAGACAGCAAAATGCTGGCATCAAACATCATCAAAACCTTTTGCTGACCGACTCAAACAGAAAGCATCAAGCATTCAAGGGGAAGATGGGTTCCACTTCGCGGTAGTCACGTGGCACGATCACCTTGATGTCGCCCTTGACCACTTGTGTCATCAAAGGTTGTGCACCCATGTTTTGGCCATTGACAAACTGCGTGGCGCCATACGGCATGATGTGATTCGAGAAGGTGCTCTTGGTCAAAGCATCAATGATGGCAGCACGGTCGGTCGACTTGGCGCGCTCAATGGCATCGGCCAACAAGGACATGGCGGTGTAGGTCATGAACACTTCGTAGCTGAAAAACTGACCTTGAGCTTCCACACGTTTTTTGAGTTCCAACGAACGCTTGTCGCGGGGGTTGAACCAGTGGTTGCAATCGATGATGCCGTTGGCTGCTTCTGGAAACTCTTTGACAAACTTGTAGCTAGATGCAGCGCCGCCGAGCACTGAGTAGATGGCTTTCGGCGAAATTTTTTGCTGCTGCAGCGTGCGAACCAACAACGCATATTCGTTGTAGTAGTTGGCAGGAATCACGATATCAGGATTGACTTGCTTGATGCGCAGTGCAATGTTGTTGAAATCGCGCGTGGGGTTGGCATGCTTGATCACTTCTTTCACGTCGTAGCCATAACCTGGCAATTCTTTGGACAGCAAATTGGCTGTTCCCGTGCCAAACAAAGACTCTTCGTGAATGATCATCACAGTGCGTGCTGGCTTGCCTGCTGCTGTGTTCAACACGTGCAAGTTAGCCACAGCCACTTCGGCACATTTTCTGTAGCCAGGGCCAAAGCGGAACGTGTTTTTCAAACCGCGTTCCACAATTTGATCGGCAACGCCCACGTCCACCACGTGAGGCAAGTTGTACTTGGCTGCCGCTTGCGTGGTTGCCAAACAAATGGCAGAAGCAAACGCACCCACCACCGCGCACACACCAGCTTCGTTCATCTTCTCAATTTCGGCCGTGCCGGCTTGTGGACTTGACTGAGCATCGCCCAACATGGCTTCAATTTTGGCGCCGCCCAATGACTTGATGCCGCCCGCCTTGTTGATGTCTTCAATGGCCATCAAAGCGCCCATGCGGCACTGCTGACCCGAATACGCAAGCGCACCCGTGACAGGGTGTAACACACCCACTTTCACTGCCTTCGCTTGCGCGCCGGCAATCAACGGGAAAGACATGGCAGAAGCCGCGGCTGCGGTCTGGCTCATAAAGTGACGACGTGTGGTCATGGGAAGCTCCTTTGGTAGTTCGAGGTGAAGATCAATGAAAATTAGCCGACAGTTCCTTGTCCACCCAGATTTGAGCGTCAATACTGCCAACACGGGACAACTGCATTTGGTACTCGTAACGATCAGGGCGATAAAGGCCCTGCAACCACTGAACAGGTTTTTCCTGATCATCGTAAATCAATCGGCGCACCGCCAACAAGGCAGAACCCACTGGCACATCCAAATGACGCGCCGTCTCGGCATCGGCCAGGCGAGCAGAAATGGATTGTTCTGCGCGACCCACCTTGACGCCTGCCTCTTCCAACAAAACCAAAATTGGCTTTTGCGCCAACTCCCGACGGCCAAAACCATGCGCAATGGCCTCTGGCACCCAGGTGGTGATGTGAGAGACAGGGCCTTCACGTGTGCTGCGAACACGCTCGGCTTTTTGCACCATGGCACCCGCAGTCAACTGCAACTTATCGCCAATATCTTTAGGCGCCTTGAGGTGCTGCACAGAAATAACTTTGACAGAAGTTCGAAGACCCATGGTGACCAAGTTTTCTAACAAGCCCGTCAATCTGGCTTGCTGACCTTCATGGTTTGACACTTGACTCAACTTGCCTGGTTTTTCAAAACCTTTTTGATGCAAAGGCCGAGTCCCCCTGCCTGGCTCTCGTTTGATGAGCCCCTCTTCGGCCATTTGAGACAAGGCTCGCCGCACCGTGACGCGCGCCACTGAATATTGTTGCATAAGCGCCAACTCACCCGGCAATCCGGAATCAAACTTGCCTTCCTGCAATTTTTCACACAAGACCAGATAAATCTGGTGGTACTTGGGCAATGGTAGGTTTTGATTCATGCCAACAGTGTTCCATCAGTCCTAATGATCTGTCAATAGGACATTCCATGGGACAAATTTAGAGCATGACTCGCGACCCAAGAAAATCGCTTCACGCAATGCGCTCAGCCTTGCTCAAAGTTCAGGCGTATTGGGTTCTGAGTTCTCGCTTGAGCAATTTACCGCTGGGGTTTTTCGGCAGAACCTGTGCAAACACCACCCGCTTGGGCGACTTGAAACTGGCCATGTTTTGGTTGCAATGCGCCATCACTTCAGCCTCGGTCAGGGACTGCCCCGTCTTCAGCACAATCACGGCGGTCACGGCCTCTACCCACTTGGGATCAGGCAGTCCGATCACCGCCACTTCACTGACGGCGCTTAAACGGTAAATCATCTCTTCGACTTCGCGACTGGCCACGTTTTCGCCACCCGTTTTGATCATGTCCTTCTTGCGGTCCACCACACTGATGTACCCCTCTTCATCGATGGTGGCCAAGTCGCCGCTGTGAAACCAATCGCCGGTAAAAGCGGCGCGGGTTTTTTCTGCGTCATTGAAATAACCGAGCATCAAATGAGGCGAGCGGTGCACGATTTCACCCACCTCTCCCGGCTTCACGTCTTGCATGTCATCGTTCACCACACGTGTTTCTACGTTTAAAACCGCACGCCCGCAGGAGCCAGGCTTGCGCAACTGGTCTTCTGGACCCAGCATGGTGGCCAAAGGTGCAATTTCGGTTTGACCATACAAATTCCACAAACGCACTTTCGGCAAACGCGAGGCCAACTCCTTCAGAACCTCGACCGGCATGATGGAAGCGCCGTAGTAGCCCTTGGCCAAATGCACAAGCTTGTCGGCATCAAACAAAGGTGAACGCAAGAGCGCAATCCAGACCGTTGGCGGGGCAAAGAAGCTGGTGATTTTGTATTTCTCAATGAGTGCCAACAAATTGTCGGGCACAGGCTTGGAGGTGATGACATTGCTGCTGCCAATGTAAATGGCCGGCCCAAAAAACACATCAAGCTGCGCGCAGTGGTAAAGCGGCAAGGCATGCAAGGCCAAATCGTTTTCTGCAATTTCAGCATTGACCACGCAGCTCACATACTGCCAAAGCACCGCGTCGTGGGTCAACATGGCCCCTTTGGGCATGGACTCTGTGCCACT
>SXXD01000126.1 GCA_005789685.1 Burkholderiales bacterium | reverse complement strand
GTGGGTGATTTATATGGGCAGCGGCTTGTTCAGCAATTTTTGGAAACGCGATCAGCCTTTTTCATTGCCAAGCAAGTGCATTGAAATTTACCATTGGCGTGATGGTGTGAAAACCAACGCAGCGGGTGACTTGTGGATGGATTAAACCATTGTGGATGCTTGCGTACTTGAGACGATGCAAGACCCTGCCAAAGTGCAAAACATCTTGCATCAAATGATGCGCATCAGGGATCCCAAAGACGTTTATGCAGAGGGTGGTTGCGTGGATGCCACGCGAGAGTGCCCCAAGCAAATCTCTCCAACAGCCACTGAACTGGTTTTGCCCAAGTATTGATTTCGGACTATGGCAGCCTTGTCAAGCAAGGGGCCATTAAGTCTTGAGGGTGTTGGCGGGCAATCGGTCTATTTCTAAAAGCAAATCGGCCAATGCGCGGCCGGCTGCATCTAACAAAATCTGACCCTTGAGCGCGGTGGCAGCAGCTGCATTGCCCGCCGCCCCAGCCGCGTTGTAGTCTTGCATTTGCCAAGCCAACTTGGCGCTTCGGCCGTTGCCCAGAATGGGAAACGAGCGCGCACGGTCTTCAGAACTTGAACGGAAATTTTGGGCTTCGCTCATGGTGACAGCGTGGGGTTTAAGCGCCAGCATGACCGAGGTTTCGACCTCACCCGCATGCACACCAAAGCGGTGTTCATGGTCTGTAAAAAGGGCGTTGGCATCTTGGCCCTTTTCATCGAGCAAGGGCAACTGATGCCAGTTCACGCTGTAAACCAACATGCCTAAGCGGGCACGCAAATCACGGGCCACCACATCCATGGCCCCTACATGGCCGCCATGCGCATTGAACAGCACCAGTTTGTGGATGCCTGCTGCTTTGACTGATTCTGCAATGTCTGTCCAGAGCCGGATCAGTGTTTCGGCTTTTAAGGTGAGCGTGCCGGCAAACGCCGCATGCTCAGGACTGAGTCCTACGCTTTGCGTAGGCAGAACCAAGATGGACAAGTCATTGGGGTTCAACTTATTGGCTGTTGGTGAGGCACCTGCATTCAAACGGGTCATGGCTGAATGAACTACGCCATTTACAATATCAACATCGACGGACAAAGGCAAATGCGGTCCATGCTGCTCGGTGGCCGCCAAAGGGAACACGGCAATGGACCGCGCGGTATCAAGGCGGCCAAAGTCGTTGGTGGTCAAGTCGGACCAAAAGTGAATGTGATGTGACATGTCTAGGGGGCTTTTCAATCTGCTCAGTTTAATAGAGGCGCAGAATTTAAGGGCATGATTTTGCAGTGTAGAGTTGAGCTTTTGGCGTTTAGGTTCTTGACTTTGTTTTTCTACCGCATGCGCAAGCTTCTTTTCAACCTTCGTTGTTCGTGGGTGGGCATGGTTTTGCTTGCGGTTTTGACGACCAACGGGCAAGCACAAACGCAGATTTTGAGCCCACGCCCAGTGGGTCAAATGGTTCAAACACCTCAAGTCAAAGCCACCCTGTTGGCCGAAGCGCCCAATGGCATCGAAGCAGGCAAAACCCTTTGGCTGGGTTTAGAGCTGGTGCACCAGCCCGAATGGCACACCTACTGGCGCAACCCCGGCGATTCTGGTCTGCCGACAGTTCTTCAGTGGAAATTGCCTGAGGGCCTGGTGGCGGGCGACTTAATTTGGCCAGTCCCTCGCCGAATTCCTATTGGCCCACTGGCCAATTTTGGGTATGAAGACGCCCTGTTGCTGGTCACGCCCGTACAAGTGAGCAAGTCCTTCAAACCGCAAGGCAACGAGAGTTCGGTGCAAATTGAGTTGCATGCCAACTGGCTGGTTTGCAAACAAGAGTGCATTCCGCAGGAGGGAAGTTTCAGTTTGAGGGTGCCCATCAAAGGCAGCACATCGATGGCCGCAAGTGCATTTGAAAAAGCCTTGCAATGGCAAGCGCAGCCTTTGAAGGGCAAGCACCGGGCCCAAATTTCCAAAGACGGCCGCAGCCTTGATCTGACCTTGGCGCAATTGCCGCCAGAACTGCAAAACAGTGACTGGACGGTGTTCCCTCAGACGGCCAACGTGGTTCAAAACAGTGCCGTACCTGTCGTTCAAAAAGCCGGTTCTAGCAGCGGTTCTGGTGAGGTGGCCACGGGTGCCACTGTGAGCTTGCAAGTTTCAAGCGAACGGATGGACAGCCCCCAACAAATGACATGGTTGTTGGTTCAGGGCAAGGCCGATGCACCCTCAGGCCGCCAATGGACCTTCGATACGCCCGTCCAAGGCCAATGGCAAGTGTTCTCTGATCCGCCACCCACCTACGCCAACTTGACGCCCACCCTTCAAAAATTGGCGCCCCCCCTCTTGGCGCCAGCACCTTGGGCCACTTGGATTTTTGCCATGTTGGGTGCCTTACTGGGCGGTATCTTGTTGAATTTGATGCCCTGTGTTTTCCCGGTGTTGGCCATCAAACTCTTGAGCATCACACAAATGGCCAATCGGCCCCGAGACATGAAACTCTCGGCATGGGCCTTCACTGCAGGCGTCTTGATTTCTTTCTTGGTTTTAGGCGCATTGATGCTGGCATTGCGAGCCGCCGGATCGCAAATGGGCTGGGGCTTTCAGTTGCAATCGCCTTGGGTGGTGGGTGCGCTTGCCATGCTGTTTGCCGTCATCGGCTTGAACCTGTCGGGCATGTTTGAATTTGGTTCGTTCGTGCCAAGTTCAGCTGCGGGCTTTCAGTGGTCCAACCCCATTACCAATTCGCTATGGTCGGGTGTGTTTGCGGTGGTCATTGCCTCACCCTGCACGGCGCCGTTTATGGGAGCCTCCTTGGGCTTGGCCATTGGTTTGCCGGCTTGGCAGGCCTTGCCCGTTTTTCTGGCCATGGGCTTTGGCATGGCACTGCCTTTCATGGCCATTTCTTTCAATACGGCCTGGGTGAGGTTCTTGCCGCGACCCGGCACCTGGATGCAGACATTCCGTCAGTTCATGGCGTTTCCCATGTACGCCACCGTCGTTTGGTTGGTGTGGGTCTTGGGGCAGCAGGTAGGCTTGGATGGCGTTTCTGGATTTTTAGCCTGCTTATTGAGTTTGACTTTGTTAATTTGGGCCTTGACATTGAACGGCAAAGTACGTCGCGTGATGGCGGCCTTGGCCGTGGTCGTCTTGGCATTGTCGATTTGGCATTGGGGACCCATGTGGACCCAGGTGGAGGCCCAAGCACCTAGCCAAACGCAAGCGAGTTCCCTGTCAAACAATCAAGCCCTAAAGCCAGGCCAATGGGACGCATGGTCGGCTGAAAAAGTAGCCACGGCCATCCAAAAGGGGCAACCCGTTTTTGTGGACTTCACCGCCGCTTGGTGCGTGTCATGTCAATTCAACAAGAAAGTCACTTTTTCAAACCCCAGCTTGTTGGCTGAATTTGCCAGCAAAAATGTCTTATTGCTGAGGGCAGATTGGACGCGATACGATCCCCAAATCACCGCCGCTTTGAACGAGCTAGGCCGCAACGGTGTGCCCGTTTACGCCTGGTACGCCCCGGGGCAATCTGTGCGCTTGCTGTCTGAGTTGCCCAGCGTGAGCGAAATTCAAGGGGTCCTCAGCCAAGTCAAGGCCTCACCCTCCAATTGATGGGCTGATCGTCTAAAGCACTATGGCCTTCAGCCATTCTGCGAGAATGTTCAAGTTTTCGATTGAAACGCACAGAAATTTTCAGAATTCACATGACCACAGCCAGCTTTGCACCCCTGTCTAACGATACTTTTTTGCGCGCCTGTTTGCGACAAGCGACCGACCACACACCCGTCTGGCTAATGCGCCAAGCTGGTCGCTATTTGCCTGAGTATTGCGCCACGCGCGCCAAGGCTGGCAGCTTCATGGGCTTGGCCACCAACGTGGACTACGCTACGGAAGTCACCTTGCAGCCGCTAGATCGCTACCCTTTGGATGCAGCCATTTTATTCAGCGACATCTTGACCGTGCCAGACGCCATGGGGCTGGGTTTGAGCTTTGCGTTGGGCGAAGGTCCCCGCTTTGCCAAGTCGGTGCGAGACGAAGCCGCTGTGGCTGAACTGCAAGTGCCCAACATGGACAAGCTGCGTTATGTCTTTGATGCAGTGACGTCCATCCGCAAAGCACTCAATGGCCGTGTGCCCCTCATTGGCTTTTCTGGCAGCCCCTGGACCTTGGCCTGCTACATGGTTGAAGGCAAAGGCTCGGACGATTACCGCTTGGTGAAGTCCATGCTCTACGGCCGACCCGATTTGATGCACCGCATTTTGGAGGTCAACGCCCAAGCCGTTGCCAGTTATCTGAACACCCAAATTGAAGCTGGCGCCCAAGCCGTGATGATTTTTGACAGTTGGGGCGGTGTGTTGGCTGATGGTGCTTTCCAAGAGTTCAGCCTGGCTTACACGGCCAAAGTTCTGGCCTTGCTGAAGAAAGAACACAACGGCGCCACCATTCCGCGCCTTGTCTTCACCAAAGGCGGTGGTTTGTGGCTTGAGGAAATGGGCCAATTGGATTGCGAGGTACTGGGCCTAGACTGGACCATGAACTTGGGCCGCGCCCGCCAAATGGTGGGCGGTAAGGTGGGGGGTCCTGGCAAAGTGCTGCAGGGCAACATCGATCCCAACGTGCTGTTTGCGCCGCCAGCGCAGATTCAAAAGGAAGTGATTCGGGTTTTGGACAGTTTTGGCAAGCCCCACACAGACAAAAACACCACGGGGCCCACACACATTTTCAACTTAGGCCACGGCATTAGCCAATTCACGCCGCCTGAGCATGTTTCGGCATTGGTGGAAGCGGTTCACTCGCATTCAAAAGCCCTCAGGCGCTGAAGCCAGAAAAAGCTTTTACATACCGCAAAGAAGTCCTGAAAAAACCCAAAAATATTTAAATTTTTGGGTTTTTTCTATTGACTTATGCACAAAAGTTCTTTCTGTAGATTTTAAAATATTGTTCCTGCTTGCTGCCTTCATGTCGTCTCTTCATTTATT
>SXXD01000125.1 GCA_005789685.1 Burkholderiales bacterium | reverse complement strand
TGGCAATGGCTTCTCAGAAACGTCGAACACCAACACGCGCAATTGGCAAAATGTGCAGGTGCGATTGGAAATGAAAATTTAAAGGACGATGGCCATGAAAACCCACAGTGCAGCTTGGTACGACAGCATGTACAACAACCGTGCCTTGGTGCCAGACCATGCAGCGCATTTTGCAGATTGGTCTAAGACTTCTGCTGACGCGCGTGCTGCCTTGAAATGCACGCTCGACATTGCCTACGGCGATGGTCCCAACGAAAGCTTGGACATCTTTCCAGCCAGCAAGCCCAATGCGCCTGTAGTGGTTTTTATTCATGGCGGCTATTGGCGCAGCCTTGACAAAGCAGATCACTCTTTTGTGGCGCCGCCTTTGCATGACATGGGCGCTTGCGTGGTGGTGGTGAACTACGCGTTGTGCCCTGGCACAACCGAATTGCCTGTCACCATTCCGGACATTGCACAGCAGATGGTCAAGGCCATGGCGTGGACCTGGCACAACATTGCTCGCTACGGCGGCAGCCCCAAGAATGTGTCTGTGGCAGGACATTCAGCGGGCGGGCATCTGGCCGCCATGTTGTTGGCTTGCGATTGGAAACATGTTGACCCAAGCATCCCAGCACATTGGATTCAAAAGGCACTGTCTATTTCTGGCTTGTACGACCTCACACCTTTGCGCAAAACACCTTTCCTTCAAGACTCACTCAGGCTGACAGCCAAGCATGCGCGCATGGCCAGTCCGGCTTTGTGGCCACGGCCCCAAAAGGGCGTTTTGTACACGGTGGCGGGTGGTGATGAAAGTCCAGAATTTTTGCGCCACAACCGCTTGATTCACCAAGTCTGGGGCGCGCGTGCTGTGCCTGTTTGCGAAGAGTTGGCAGGCCTCAACCACTTTAGCATCGTGACCGATCTGACAAAAAAAGGCACTCGATTGAGTGCCCTAACGAAAGCCTTGTTAGACCTTTGATCTGCTGCGCTGCCATGCCGACCAAATGGGTGGCAGCAACAAGCAAATGACCACCACGCTGAGCAAAGTGAAAGACATGGGCCGATCCCAAAACACACGCCAGTGACCTTCGCCGATAGACAAAGCATTGCGCATTTGTGCTTCTGCCAATGGGCCTAAGATCATGCCCACAATGACGGGTGCCACCGGAAAATCGTAGCGTCGCATGATCGTTCCAAGCAGCCCTAAGCCATACATGAGGAACAAGTCAAAGCTGCTTTGGCGCATGCCATAAACACCCACCGTGGCAAAAATCAAAATGCCGGCATAAAGCTGTGGCTTTGGAATTTGCAACAACTTGACCCACAAGCCCACCAGCGGCAAATTGAGTACCAGCAACATCACATTGCCTATGTAGAGCGAGGCAATCAAAGCCCACACCAAGCTGGAAGAGTTTTGGAACAACTGCGGACCCGCTTGGATGCCATAGTTTTGCAATGCTGACAACAAAATGGCGGCCGTGACAGATGTCGGAATGCCAAGTGTCAACAAGGGCACCAAGGTGGCTGTCACCGCAGCGTTGTTGGCAGCTTCGGGGCCAGCCACACCCTCAATGGCGCCTGTTGTGCCAAACTCTTCTTGGTGCTTGGAGAGTTTTTTTTCGGTGGCATAACTTAAGAAAGTAGGGATCTCGGAGCCACCTGCTGGAATGGTGCCAAATGGAAATCCAATGGCCGTTCCGCGAAGCCATGCGGGCCAAGACCTGCGCCACTCCAAAGGTGTCATTTTGGCTTTGGTAAGGCGGTTCATGTCTGCGCTGCTTTTGCCTTCATAAAGGGCGTTGTACATGACCTCTGATACAGCAAACAGACCGACTGCAATCAGCACCGTTTCAATGCCGTCCATGAATTCAGGAATGTTGCCGGTGTAACGCACTTGCCCCGAAATTTGGTCCATGCCAACCAAGCCCAAAGCCAAGCCAATGAACAAAGCGGAAAGGCCGCGAACGGTGCTTTGACCCAACACCGCACTGACAGTGATGAAGGCCAACACCATCATGCAGAAATACTCGGGGGGGCCCAATTTCACTGCAAATTCTGCCACCACGGGGGCAAACAAGGTGACCAAGATGGTGGCCAAAGTGCCGGCCACAAAAGACCCAATGGCTGCAGTGGCCAATGCCGATCCTGCGCGGCCATTCTTGGCCATCTTAAAACCTTCAAGTGCAGTAACCATCGTGCCAGTTTCGCCGGGGGTGTTGAGCAAAATGGATGTGGTCGAGCCACCATACATGGCGCCGTAATAAATGCCGGCGAAGAAAATCATGGAAGCTGTGGGTTCGACTTGCGCTGTGATGGGCAAGAGCATGGCCACGGTAACAGCAGGGCCTAAGCCGGGTAGCACGCCAATGGCGGTGCCCAGGGCACAGCCCACAAAGGCCCAGAGTAAATTAATGGGGGTTCCGGCTGTTGCAAAACCAGAGAGCAGATTGTTCCAAGTATCTAACATGTGTTGCTTTCAACTTGGGCTTAAAGCCAAGAGGTGCCGGTTAAGTTGGGCAAATTGATGGCCAAGAACTTGGTGAACAGCCAAAAAACAGGTGCTGCAATCAGGAAGCCCAAAACACAATCTTTCAGTGTTTGTGAAATGTTGCCAGCAGGGTTGCCTTGTGAAATTCGAAGACCCCTGACAGCCAAAATAAAACAGATGGCGCAACTCACCACAAACCCCGCCACATTGATCAGTGCAGCATTGGCCAAAATGCCCGCCGAGACCCATGCAAATGCGTGCCAATCGGCTTTCTCTGCACCACTGGCTTCTGGCATGTTGCGATAACCGCCCGACATAGACTCCCAAATTAACCAAGCAGAGCAGGCAGCCAGAAAGACCGCCACCACCCACGGCAAGAAATTGGGCCCAACGCCCGCGTAGCCCGCCTCAGAGGAGATGCTGGTGGCGCCCCACATCATGAGCAAAGACAGCACCAAGCCGAAGAGGCCAATGGCAATTTGTGGGGGGGATGCGGGTTGGGGCTGCGACATGCATTGTCCTTTTGTCAAAAATTCTGGGTCCCTCAGGACCCAGAAAAAAGAGGCTGTTCAAAGAAATTGATCAGCCATGATTCACCCAAGGTGAATGCTTAGATCATGCCGGACTTGACCATGGTGGCACGCAAGCTTGCAAATTCACTGTCTACGAAATCGTCAAACGCTGGGTTGGCCATCCATGCGGATGTCCAATTGTTCTTCTCCAGTGATTCAGCCCAAGATTTTGATTTTGTGGCTTTCAGAACCATGTCGGTCAGGTCTTTGCGTTGCGCGGCTGAGAGGCCAGCAGGTGCATAAACACCGCGCCAATTGCCAATCTCAATGTTGTAGCCTTGCTCGATCATGGTGGGGATGTTGATACCCTTCAAGCGCTTGCCCGATGTGACCGCAATGGGGCGCATTTTTCCAGTTTCAATGTATTGCTGGAATTCGCTGTAGCCGCTGCCGCCTACAGTGACATTGCCGCCCAAAATGGCAGCAACAGCTTCGCCGCCGCCACGGAATGGCACGTAGTTGATCTTGGCTGCATCGACACCCACTTCGCGCGCCAACATGGCAGCGGCAATGTGTTCTGTAGAACCGCGTGAACCGCCGCCCCACTTGACGCTGCCAGGGTCCTTTTTCAATTGATCTACGACGTCCTTCATGGTTTTGAGAGGCGAATTGGCGGGCACCACAAACACGTTGTACTCGCTGGTTAAGCGCGCAATGGGTGTGACTTTGTCAAGGCTGACTGGGGGCTTGCCGGTGATGATGCCGCCCAACATGACAGCGCCCATGACCATCAAGGAGTTGCCGTCGCCTTTGGTGGCGTTGGCATATTGGGCGAGGCCAATGATGCCGGCAGCGCCGCCCTTGTTTTCGTAGGTGACCGAGCTGGCCACGCCAGAGTCTTGCAGGGCTTTGCCCAAAGCACGGCCCGTGGTGTCCCAACCGCCACCAGGGTTGGCTGGAATCATCATTTTGATGTTGGCGGCTGCCAATGAGGGCAGAGACAGGCTAGAACCTGCTGCCAAGGCCAAAACGGATTTGATGAACTGATC
>SXXD01000124.1 GCA_005789685.1 Burkholderiales bacterium | reverse complement strand
TTCGACCAAAGAGGACACGAACAATACACAGGCGAGCCGGTGACCCAACTGCAGCATGCTTTGCAATCTGGTTTTCTAGGCGAGCAAGCAGGTGCGAGCGATGAACTGGTTACGGCGGCCTTCCTTCATGACTTAGGTCATATGTTGCATGATTTAGGTGAGACACCCAGTATCCACGGTGTTGACGATGTCCATCAATACCGAGTACTGCCTTTTTTGCGAGGTCTGTTTCCAGACTCAGTGATCAATGCCATCCAAAGGCACGTCGATGCCAAGCGCTATCTGTGCGCAACAAGGCCCGAATACCACGACAATTTGTCTGAAGATGCCAAGCGCAGCTTGAAACTTCAAGGTGGTATTTTCTCTGAAGAGGAGGCCGCTGCTTTCATTGGAGAAGCTAGCGCAAAAGATGCTGTGCAATTGCGCCTCTGGGACGACCGTGCCAAACAACCTGACCTTCAAACGCCAGGACTTTCTCACTACATGCAAATTGCAAGACGTTGCGCTTTGAGAGATTAGGTTGGCCATGACTTGGCCCGTTTTGTCATTGGTACTTTTTGGGGCACTGCTTCACGCCAGTTGGAACGCGCTTGTGAAGTCTAGCTCCGACAAAACCCTAGACACGGCCCTGATCCATGTCCTGTGCTCGCTGTTGGCCCTCCCTGTCTGTTTGTACGTTGGTCCACCACCTGCAGAATCTTGGCCTTATATCTTGGGCTCCTTGGTGGTTCACGTCGGTTATTACATTGCGTTAGCCGGAGCCTATCGCCATGGCGAACTGGGGCTCACATATCCTTTGATGCGGGGTACTGCGCCCATGTTGGTGGCACTCACATCCTTTGCATTCATCGGTGAAGACTTGACACCCTTGGCTTGGTTGGGTGTGGCTTGTATCAGCGGCGGTGTTTTGTTGTTGGGCATTACGCGCGAGTGGTGGACTCACCGCAAAGCCATCGTGTTTGCATTAATCAATGCTGTGCTGATTGCCATTTACACCGTCATCGATGCCAAAGGCGCGCGCATTTCAGGCCACGTAGCGCAATACATCTGCATGTTGTTTGTATTGGATGGCTGTCCGTTTGCCATTTTGGTTTTCATGCAACGCAAAGGGCAAGTCTGGCCTTATGTGCGCAAGCGTTGGCCTGTCGCAGCAGGTGGCGCATTTGCCTCCATTGGGTCTTACGCCATTGCACTGTGGGCCATGACCGTCGCGCCTGTGGCCATGGTGGCTGCGCTACGAGAAACATCGGTTTTTTTTGCAGCGCTTATTGGCGCTTGGTTTTTGAAAGAAGTTTGGACTCGACAAAGAATTGCAGGGACTGTGGCCATTCTTTCTGGCGTTGCAGCACTTCGTTTGGGTTAGTGGTTGAGGACACGTGCACTAGGAGATCTCATTCATGGCAACACAAAGCTTTCCAACTCAGGCCAAAATTGTCATCGTAGGCGGCGGCATTGCGGGCTGTTCTGTGGCTTATCACTTGGCCAAGTTGGGTCAGACCGATGTGGTCTTGCTAGAGCAGGGTAAGTTAACCAGTGGCACCACTTGGCATGCGGCTGGCTTGGTGGGTCAAATGCGTCCTAATCGAAACATGACGCGCATGAGCAAGTACGGTATTGAACTTTATTCAACATTAGAAGCAGAAACGGGCTTGGCCACAGGTTGGAAACAATGCGGCAGCGTGAATGTGGCGCGCACGCCAGAACGCATGAAAGTTTTTCGAAAACAAATTGCATTGGCCAGAAGCTTTGGTGTGGAGGTTCATGAAATCACGCCACAAGAGGTGGGTGAGCGTGCACCCTTGCTTCGAACCGATGACTTAGCAGGCGGCATTTGGATTCCTGGAGACGGCAAGGCCAATCCTGCTGATTTGTGCATGTCCTTGGCCAAAGGGGCAAGGCTGCATGGCATCAAAATTTTTGAGGACATTGAAGTCACAGGTGTTGAATTGAATGACGGTCGCGTGAAAGGTGTGAAAACCAAACAAGGCGATATTCAGTGCGATATCTTGGTGAACTGTGCGGGTCAATGGGCGCGGCAATTCGGGCAGTTGGCCGGTGTCAATGTGCCGCTTTATTCTGCCGAGCATTTCTACATTGTGACCGACAAGATAGAAGGTATTCATCCCATGTGGCCCGTGGTGCGAGACCCCGATGGCTACATCTACTACAAAGAAGAAGTGGGTGGGCTGGTGATGGGCGGCTTTGAGCCTGTGGCCAAACCTTGGAATGTGCACCCCATTCCTTCTACTTTTCAATTTGAGTTGTTGGGCGAGGATTGGGATCAGTTTGAAATTTTGATGCAAAACGCCATTCACCGCACGCCTTGTTTGGAAACAGCCAAAGTCAAAATGTTGCTCAATGGACCTGAGAGTTTCACGCCCGATGGCAATTTCATTTTGGGTGAGGCACCTGAAGTTCGAAACTATTTTGTGTGTGCTGGTTTCAATTCAGCAGGCATTGCCAACTCTGGTGGTGCAGGGCGCTTGATGGCGGAGTGGATTGTGGGTGGTGAACCCAGTGTTGATTTGTGGGATGTCGATGTGCGCAGGTTTGGCGCATTTACCGGCAATCGAAAGGCACTCTCTGAACGCACCGCCGAGACCTTGGGTCTGCACTACGCCATGCGTTGGCCTAGGCAAGAGTTGCAAACGACTCGGCCTTTGCGTTGCTCGCCTTTGTATGACGTTTTGGCAGCGAAGGGCGCAGAGTTTGGCAGCAAAAATGGCTGGGAGCGCGCGAACTATTTCCGACCTGCGGGTGCGCCGCCCGCGCGAGATACCTTGGACACACCCGATTGGTTACCCTGGGTGCAAGCTGAACAAAAAGCCACCCGTGAGGCTGTGGCTTTGTACGATCAAAGTTCGTTTTCAAAAATCTCGGTCAGAGGTGCGGATGCATTGGCGTTTTTGCAAAGCATGTGCGCCAACGAAATGGATGTGGCTATTGGCAAAATGGTTTACACCCCGCTGCTCAACGACAGGGGCGGCTTTGAAAGTGATCTCACAGTCATTCGACTCAGTGCTGATCGGTTCATGGTCGTGACAGGATCAGGTCAAACAACGCGCGATTTAGATTGGCTGCAGCGCCATGTCACGCCCGAAATGCGGGTCTACATCGATGATGTTTCTGCGCAGTTTTGCGTCTTGTCATTGATGGGCCCCAATTCTCTGGCTTTGATGTCGAGAGTTTGTCATGAAGACTTGTCACCGCAAGCTTTGCCGTTTGCACACACGCGTGAAATAGATGTGGGCCACGCCAAAGTGCGTGCAGCCCGCATGAGCTACGTGGGCGGCCCAGGCTACGAGTTGTATGTGCCTGTTGAAATGACACGTCATGTGTACCTGGCTTTGCAAAGT
>SXXD01000123.1 GCA_005789685.1 Burkholderiales bacterium | reverse complement strand
CGCTCACCTGATAGGTAGCGCGGCTTAACCAATCGGGGTTGATTTCAACACCCCAACCTGGCCCCTCTGGCAATGAAATATGGCCTTCCTTTATTTTGTAGGGCGATTGCACAAACAAGCCTTCCTGCCATGGGTAGTAATCCTCACCCTCTATCGAAAATTCCAAATATTTTCCAGGATTGGGAATGGCGCAGAGCAAGTGCATGGTGAACAATGTGACCAAAGACCAATTGGCACTGTGGGGGGTGCAAGGAAGCCCTGCAGCATGTGCCATTTGTGCCACTTGCATACTGCGAAGCACGCCGCCCATGTAGCAAACATCGGGTTGAACAATGTCCACAACCTTTGAATCAATCATGTGCTTCCACATTGGCAAGTAGCAATCTTGCTCGCCGCCCGTCACATCCAAACTCAAAGCCTCTCGAACTTCACGCGTTTGATCTAGCTCCCAGTAGGGGCAAGGCTCTTCAAAATGCACAACGCCATTGGCTTCTAAAATTCGGCCAACTTGGATAGCTCGTGCGGGCGAGTAACAACTGTTGGCATCCACCATTAACTCAGCTTGGTCGCCCAGTGCTTTTCGCATGGTTGGGATGATTTCTTCAGTCCGCCCTTCCCACTCGTCTTGATCTCTGCCGTATTCAGCACCGACTCTGAATTTAAAAGCGGTAAAGCCATCACGTTCTTGGAGTTCTTGCATCCTTCGCGCTTCATCTTTAGGTGTGATGTCACGCTTCATGGAGGATGCATAGGCTCGCAGAGTTTTGGCATGCCCCCCCAACAACTCACAAACAGGCTTGTCTTGCAACTTTCCCAGCAAATCCCAGACTGCAGTTTCTACGCCCCCCATGGCACGGTACATGTGGGAGCCTGGAAACTTGTGCTCTTTTTCAGGCACCAAGGCCATCAAGCCCGCCATGTCATGAATGTCGTGCCCCAAGGCGTAGGGCGCCACCTGACGGTGCAAAATTAGAGCGCTAATGTCAGAGTGGTAAGTAGACACCTGCCCCCAGCCCTGTGAACCATCTTCCGCCGTAACCCTTGTAAAACCAACAAAGAGGTTGCTGAAGGTTTCAATGCGTTTGATTTTCATGAACAAATGATCTCAAGGCATTGGTAGGGCAATAAGGTCCATTTTGAACAATGAGTGATACCATTTTGAAAATGAAATGGAGTCAATGATGGTCAAACGAGCACGTGGTTCTTTGTTGCTTTCTATCAAATTTGACAGGAATTCGCACCAGCCCATTAGCACCCAGCTTTATGTTGCGATGCGTGAATTAATTCTGGCTGGCGGATTTTTAGCGGGAGAGCGTTTGCCTGCAACTCGAACCTTGGCCAAAGATTTGGGCATTTCCAGAACCACAGTCATTGAAGTCTTTGATCGACTCACCTCTGAAAGCTTGGTGACCTCCAAAACTGGGGCAGGTACTTATGTCAGTAAAGCTTTAAGCGCTGAAAGGCCCAAGCACGTTGCATCACAAACCAAAATTCAAAATCAGAGAGACCCTCAACTTTCAAGATTGATGGGCCAAGCCTTTCTTCGCTTCAGTGATCGCAAAAGACTGCCGCATGTGCCTCGCGCCTTCACCACGGCCCTCCCCGCCTTCGATTTTTTTCCAATGGCGCAGTGGGCCAGACTTTCAGCCAAATACATGCGTGGCTCTCGCGACGACGTCATGGGGTATGGCGACCCCAACGGCGCCGCACAATTACGTCGAGCCATCGCCTCCCATTTGCGAGTTAACAGAGGTATCACTTGCGAGCCTGAACAAATTTTCATTGTGAGTGGTGCCCAACAAGCCTTCCATTTGATTGGCTCCACCTTGGTCAACCCTGGGGAAAATGTATGGTTTGAAAATCCTGGTGCCATTGGCGCCAGGAATAGCTTGATTGCTTGCGGTGCAAATCTCATTCCCGTACCGGTTGACAGCGAAGGCTTGAGGGTGGAGGACGCCTTGAGAATGTGCCCTGAATTCAGATTGGCTTTTGTCACACCCTCGCATCAACAACCGATGGGCAGCGTCATGAGCCTTGAGCGACGTTTTGCGTTGCTGAGTGCGGCAGAGAAAGCCGAGGCTTGGATCATTGAAGATGACTATGACGGTGAATTTTTCTTTGGCAGCCATCCACCCCCCACTCTCAAAAGTGTGGACACCGCAGGGCAAGTTATTTATGTGGGCACCTTCAGCAAATCACTATTTCCAGCCCTGCGTCTAGGCTACATGTTGGTGCCCGATAGTATGGTGGACACCTTTCAAACCATTATGTTCAGCTACCTACAAGGTGTGCCTTCTCATACCCAATCAATGGTTGCTGAATTTATTGACGAAGGCCATTTCTCATCACATGTTAGGCGCATGCGACTCATTTATGAAGAAAGGCATGAAGCTTTAATTCGTGTGGCGCAGCAAAGACTCAGCGGACTACTTGAAGTCGAAACGACTCGAAGCGGGCTTCATACCATTGCGCATCTGCCACGACATCTTTCAGAAATTGAAATTTCCAAAGCAGCTGAACTTCTAAACATCACCGCATCGCCTTTAGGCAGGTATGCACTGGCCCCTTTGAAATCGCAAGCTTTGGTTTTGGGCTTTGGAGGCGTCAACCCGCAACAAATTCAGACAGGTGTTGAAGTTTTGGCAAGCGTCCTTGAAAATCAACATAAACTGAAAACCTCATAAGTTCATCGCCTTTTTGTGGTTTGCTAATATCTTCAAAACGGACCTTTCCACCAGACCAATGTCCGTGAAAACTGAGCGTTCAATACCTAAATATTTTGACCGAATTCGATTTCATTGTTGTAGGCGCAGGATCCGCAGGGTGCGTCATGGCCAACCGACTTTCAGCATGCGGACGCTTTAACGTCTTGTTGCTTGAAGCCGGCGGAAGCGATCAACGGCTCTGGCTCAAGGTCCCCCTTGGCTACGGCATGTCTTTTTACAATCCAAGCGTCAACTGGATGTATCAAACTGAGCCCGATCCACACTTGAACCACCGATCAGCTTATTGGCCCAGAGGTAAGGTCCTAGGCGGCTCCAGTGCCATCAACGCCATGGTTTTTATCAGGGGCCAAGCTCGTGACTTTGACGATTGGGCCCGCCTAGGCAACTCGGGTTGGTCTTATCAAGACGTACTGCCTTACTTTAAAAAATTAGAAGACAGCCCCCACGGGCCCAGCCGCTCACGGGGCGCTGATGGACCCTTGCGTGTGAGCGACGTATCGAAACAAGTCCATCCTTTGTGCGAGCACTTTTTAAAAGCTGGCGAAGAGCTAGGCATTCACAGGAACGCTGACATCAATGGCGATTCTCAAGAAGGTGTTTGCATCAACCAAATCACCACACGAAATGGTTTTCGAGAATCTGCCAGTAGTGCTTATCTCAAACCCGCCCTCAGTCGATCCAATTTAAAAATCATCACTCACGCACATGTCTCTCGTGTACTTTTTGAAAATCGAAAAGCAGTGGGCATTGAATACCTCCAAGATGGCATCAAGCTCAGCGTTCGTGCGAGTCGGGAAGTGATCCTCTCAGCGGGCTCCATCAATACGCCTCAAATACTTCAACTGTCGGGTGTGGGGCCTGGACAAGTCTTGCAAAAATTCAATATCCCCCTCGTTCTCGAGAGCCCGGCTGTGGGGCAAAACTTGCAAGATCATTTGTGCATTGACTATATCTACAGAGCCAAGGTGCCCACTTTGAACAAGCAATTGGGAAGCGTGTGGGGTCAAGTTTGGTCGGGACTGCAATACATCACCAAAAGGCAAGGCCCGCTGTCCTTGAGCATTAACCAAGGTGGCGGCTTCTGTAAATCAACTGAGCAATCTGAGCACCCCGATTTGCAACTTTACTTTTCACCACTCAGTTATCTCAAAGCCACGCCTGGCAAACGGAAATTGACAGCACCCGACGCCTTTCCAGGATTTTTGTTGAGCGCGCAACCCTGTCGACCTGAAAGTCGTGGCAGCATCACGGTTCAGAGTTCAGACCCACAAGAAGCACCTAAAATTTGGCCCAATTCACTTTCAACCCCCGCTGATAAAGCCGCCATGCTTCTTGCTGCTCAGTGGTTACGAAAATTGGCTGCCACTCCTTCTCTAGGAAGCATCATTGAACATGAAATTTTGCCTGGCCCCCAAGTGCAAAGCATCGATCAAATGATGGCCGATATTTACGAAAGAGCATCGACGGTCTATCATCCTGTGAGTACTTGCAGAATGGGAACCCAGATTGAGCATGCGGTTGTAGACTCAAGGCTTAGAGCCCATGGCCTACTGTCCTTAAGGGTTGTTGATGCTTCCGTTTTTCCCACGCTCACCTCGGGCAATACCAATGCCCCCACCCTCATGCTTGCAGAAAAAGCTGCAGACATGGTGTTAGCAGATCATCAGTATTAACCAAAGGAACGGTTTTCATGTCATCACTTGCTATCATGGAAAATTGCAAACTCAGTCCGTACTGGTGGGAAAAAACACCCAGACCAGCTTCACAGGAAAAGGCTATCCCCAGCTCAGTTGACGTCTTGGTCATTGGCGCTGGCTACACAGGGCTTCATGCGGCGTTGCAAACAGCCAGAGGTGGGCGTTCAACTTGGGTCATCGATGCTGAGGATGCAGGATGGGGTTGCAGTTCACGAAATGGCGGGCAAATTTCAACCAGTATCAAGCCCACCTATGACTCTCTTGCAAAACAGCATGGTTCGCAAAAAGCCTTTGACATCTTGAGGGAAGGTCAGAACTCTTTGGAATGGATTGAGCATTTTGTAAGGTCTGAAAAAATAGATTGCGACTTTGGAAAAGTAGGTCGATTTCATGCGGCGCATAACGCAGAACAATACGAAATACTTGCCAAGAAGCTGACCAACCAACCCAAGGGGCTGGAAGTGAAGGCGCATGTTGTTCCCCGATCAGAACAAAGGCAAGAATTGGGCTCCGATGTTTACTGGGGCGGCGTTGTGTATGAACAGCATTGCTCAGTTGATCCAGCGGCTTACCATCAAGGGCTTCTTGAGCGAGCTGTTTCAGCAGGGGTTGAAATCATTTCCAGATGCCCCGCCATGAATATTCAAAAAATAGGCAATGAATTTCACATTCAAACATCAAGAGGTGTCATTAAGGCGAAAAATGTTGTCATTGCAACCAACGGCTACACAGGCAAGCTCACGCCGTGGCTTCAAAGACGCGTGATTCCCATCGGCAGTTACATGATTGCCACAGATGCTTTACCACCGGGCATGATGGACAGGCTGATCCCCAAAGATCGAATTGTGAGTGACACACGCCGCGTTGTTTATTACTACCGCTCGTCTCCCGATCGCACTCGAATTTTGTTTGGCGGCAGAGTCTCACACCAAGAAACAGATCCTCGTGTGAGTGGCCCCAAACTTCATCACGACTTGGCAGAAATTTTTCCAGAATTGAAAAATGTAGGCATCAGCCATTCTTGGTGTGGTTTTGTGGCTTACACATTTGATGAACTCATGCACACAGGGGTTCATGACGGTATGCATTACGCCATGGGCTATTGCGGCGCTGGCGTGGGAACTTCAAGCTACTTTGGCATGAGAATTGGCCAGCAAATATTGGGCTTGAAAGAAGGCACCACGGCCCTAGACGGATTGCCATTCCAGACTCGTCCTTTTTACACAGGCAATCCTTGGTTTTTGGCGCCCTCCATTCGCTACTACAGGTGGTTAGACAGTTTTTAAAAGGCAAGTCTATTCGTCTATAGCACCCTAAAGTCATGCCATTTTCAAAGTCCCTTCCCGATTTGCCGCTTCAATCGCCGCGGGGTTCGCAGCATGTCTTGGTCATTGGATCGGGCGCCATTGGACTTTCCTGTGCACTTTGGCTTTTAAAGTCTGGACATCGGGTAACTGTGTTTGACCCTCACCCTCCACTGGACGATATTGATTACCGAGGCGCCTGCAGTTTTGGCAATGCATGTTCCATTGCCTATGGGGCTGTCACTCCTGTTGCCATGCCTGGCATTCTGAAGGATGTGCCGAGCATGCTGTCCAATCCACTAGCGCATCTTTCCATTCAATGGCGAAATTTCCCCGAGCTGATTCCTTGGCTGCTGCAATTCATTCGCTCTAGCAAATCAGAACGGGTTCTTGAAATTGTGAACGAACTGACTGAACTCTTGCGATTGGCAGAAGCTGGCATTTCACCTTTACTTCAAGAAAGTGGCAGTCAGAATTTAATTCGCAATCGTGAATGTCTTTATCTTTATCACTCTGAAGAAAAATTCCAGAAAGCCCAATACGGTCTTCAATTGCGCGCCAATCAGGGCGTTCGCATGGAGACACTCGATGCCGCTCAAATTCATGAAAGAGAGCCACACCTAGCGCCGGTCTATCACAAGGGTGTTTTATTTTTGGATGCGTACAGCCTAGAAAGTCCTTATGTGTACATGAAGAACCTTGCAACTTGCATTCTTCAACGAGGTGGCAAATTTGTACACCAACACATTGATGAAATTGTGATGGGCAACGACCATGTACAACTCAGTGGCGGCGGGGTACTTAGCGAGCATGCAGATCAAGTGGTTGTGGCTGCAGGCGCATGGTCAAAAAAATTATTGCACCCTAATGATCAAGTTCTCTTGAATACCGAGCGCGGTTACCACGTAATGTTTCCAGACGCCGAAAAATTATTGACAACACCGACATGTTACCCAGAACATGGGTTTTACATGACACCCATGATGGATGGCGTTCGAGCAGCAGGAACTGTAGAGTTAGGCGGGTTGGGTCGAGCGCCAAACCCAAAACGAATTGAAGTCATTGAAAAAGCCACAAGACAATTGATTTTAGGCTTAGGCCCCAGTGGCGACACGTGGCTTGGACACCGTCCCTCCATGCCCGATTCACTGCCAGTCATCGGGCATTCTGCCCACAATAAAAGAATCATTTATGCCTTTGGGCATGGGCATCTGGGACTCACCTTGGCTGGCATTACGGGTCGCTTGGTGGCTGAGATTGCCGGTGGACACGCATTGTCTAAAAATATCAATGCACTGCGGCCGCATCGATTTTGAGCTGTTTTTTGCAACGATCGCATCCAACCTAAAACACAGTGCCGCGCAAGGCTCTGGCACATAACACAAGGCCACTGAGGCATAAAAAACTGTAAATAAAGGGCTTGAGAAAAGCCGCTTGAATTCGAACTGCCAATTGGTGTCCCAACCACACACCAGCCATTGCAAAAGGCAGAAGCAGCATCAAGCATTTCCAAAGCGCTACATCGTTCAAGCCACCTGAAACTCCCACCATACAAAGCGCTATAGAAGACAGACCCATGATGGTCATGGGCATGGTCGCCCTGATCAAAAATGGGTCTGACAAGCGCTGCGCCAACCAAGACATGACGACTGGGCCTGCTGTGCCAAACATCGTTTCAACCAAGCCCATGGCGAATCCAGCGAAGTGCCGCATTGAAGGCCTGAGTTGAACAACCACTGACGCCCTTTTGAGACCTCGCCAGCCAATGAAGATGACATAGAGCCCCAAGCAAAGAAGCAGGCCATCACCTTGGGTGATGCGAATAAGCAAGATGCCAGCAAGTGCGCCAACAACGACAGAGGGTAGTAAGGGGGGCAATTCTTTCCACATGACTTGCCTAAAATTCAAGCCCGTGTGCAAGATGGCTGCAGGCACATCAATCAGAAGCATCAAGGGAACCACCATTGCAAGTGGCCAATCCCATGCCAACAAGGGAACAATGATCAGGGCAGAACCGAACCCTGCAATTCCCAACACAAAAAAGCCTACAAAAATAACTGCAAATTGATAGAGGCCAGCTTCCATCTAGTTCAAAACACCTTGTGCTATGACGCACGCTGCGTCAACAGTGAAAGCATGATTCGCAATGGCCTCAACAACGTGCTTGGGTGACATGCAAGCAAATTCGCTCACCTCACCATCTTGGTTGATGGGCGTTACTTCAGGCGGCACAAGCAGGTTGTAGACCCAAAGTGTTTCATGGTGCCAGCCATTGGCAACCGATCTGCAGGTGCTCACTTTGCCGTGCGCAACCGCCGTCATGGCCAAGGCTTCAGAAATGCCAGCTTCCTCCGCCATTTCTCTGACACCGCAAGTTTGAAGCAACTCACCCGCAGGCAACCCACCTGCCGCCATGTTGTCCAACATGCCTGGATCGGTAGCTTTAGTTTGAGCACGGCGACCACACCACACATGACCTTCACGCGTGAAGCCATTCACATGCACAGCATGACTGCGCAAACCAAAAAACCTGAAGGCCGATCGTTCCATTTCAAAAGCCGCAGGCAAGTGGCTTGTAGGTTCTAAACTGTGCTTCCCGAGTCCAATGACTTGATCTTCCCAAAAGCTGAATTTTTCATTGCGCCAACCCGTAACATGCCCCTGATCATGCAGTTGTTTTGCCCACTCCGCCAACGCCAGACTGCGTGAGCTTGGCGTCCCCTCTTGAGTATCCCATCTCAGGCCTAGAGGCAACTGCACCCATTGCGCACTCAGTTGTTGAAGTGCTTTGGCATGCAGCGGTGTGAGGTGCCCTGTGGCTGTATGCGAGCCCCCCAAATACCAAGGAACTGATTCTTTCGGCAAAGGCTGCATGGCCTGCTCCAAGCATTGATGCAATACTTGGATTTCTGAACCGCTGAGGGCGGCCTTGAACTTTTCAATGGGGCTCATGCTTTCTGCAAATTGAAGTGGGTGATGGATGCCATTTCAGTGTGCCTGATCCCAATTCAATCCCACCCCTACCTCGGCCAACAAAGACACCTTGAGGGATGCGACCTCTGCCATCCATTTTGGCACTGCAACTTTGAGCCATTCAACTTCATTGTCTGGCACTTCAAACACCAGTTCATCGTGCACCTGCATGATTACCTTGGTTTTGCGTTGCTCGCGGTCAATGCCTGCTTGCACAGCAATCATGGACAGTTTGATCAAATCGGCCGCGGTGCCCTGCATGGGCGCATTGATGGCCGCTCGCTCAGCACCCGCACGACGGGGCCCGTTAGGAGAATTGATTTCCGGCAAATACAACCTGCGGCCAAACACAGTTTCAACATAGCCTTGCGATTTGGCTTGCTCACGGGTTTCGTCCATGTAGCGCTTCACACCTGAAAAGCGTTGGAAGTAACGCTCAATGTAATTTTTGGCAGCGCCATTGTCGATGCCCAGAGCCTTGGCCAAACCAAAAGCACTCATGCCGTAAATCAAACCAAAATTAATGGTTTTGGCATAGCGGCGCTGCTCACTCGAGACTTGATCGGGCGTTAAACCAAACACTTCAGCCGCAGTGGCTTTGTGCACATCCAAGCCTTGATGGAAGGCTTTGAGCAAAGCCTCGTCACCGCTCAAATGCGCCATGATGCGCAACTCAATTTGTGAATAGTCAGCACTGGCAATGAAACAACCAGCTGGCGCCACAAAAGCTTCGCGCACTTTGCGACCTTCAGCAGTGCGAATGGGAATGTTTTGCAAATTAGGGTCGTTGCTAGACAAGCGCCCCGTCACAGCCACGGCCTGTGCGTAATGGGTATGGACTCGGCCCGTTCTAGGCAAAGCCATTTGCGCCAACTTATCGGTGTAGGTGCCCTTCAGTTTGGACAAACTGCGGTGTTCCAAAATACGCGCGGGCAAGGGGTAGTCTTCTGCCAGTTTTTCCAACACTTCTTCATCGGTACTGCGCGCACCCGTTGCGGTTTTCTTAATGACTGGCAAACCCAGCTTGTCAAAAAAGATTTCACCGAGTTGTTTGGGGCTGCTCAAGTTGAAAGGCTGACCTGCAATTTCATAAGCTTCAGTTTCTAGCTGCAAAATGCGTTGCCCCAAGGCTTGGCTTTGTGCGGCCAGTGTGGGGCCATCAATGAGCACGCCATTGCGCTCAATGCGAAACAAAGCTTCGCTGGTGGCAATTTCGATGTCATAGATAGCACGCAATTTGGCATCGGCTTGAATGCGTGGCCACAGCACACCATGCACGTCCAAACATTGGTCCGAATCTTCGCAAGAATATTCAGAGGCTTTTTCGACAACGACTTGCGCAAAAGAAATTTGATGCACACCTTTGCCGCACATGTCTTCGTAAGTCAAACCGGTGCGGCCGACATGTCGCAATGCCAAACTGGTCAGGCTGTGCGGCTTGTGAACTTCCAGCACATAACTCTGCAGCATGGTGTCGTGTGCATAGCCACGCACCTCAATGCCTTGGTTGGCAAACACATGCCGGTCGTATTTAATGTGCTGACCTACTTTGAGTTTGAGTGGATTTTCAAGCCATGGTTTGAGCTTGGCCAGAACTTCCAACAAGGGCAACTGCACAGGTGCGTCGGGCCCTTCGTGGCGCAAAGGCAAATAAGCCGCCTCCCCCGGTTTGACACTCCAACTGATTCCCACCAAATCGGCGCGCATGGCATCGAGCGATGTGGTCTCGGTGTCGATGGCCACACACTCAGCGGCCTCTAACCTAGGCAACCACATGTCGAATTGCACCCAAGTCAAAATGGTTTCATAGTGCTTGTCGCCAGTGACAGTGACAACCGGTTCTGGCTCTGCAAACAAATCGTCATTAGGCACAAATGCCACCTTGGCAGAGGACTTGCTGGCTGCAGACTCAGGCGCGCCTGCACCACGGCTTCTGACCAAACCTTTAAACCCGTACTTTTCGTAAAAGGCCAACAAGTCGGCCTCATTGGGAGGTGCCAAGCGAATGGTTTCCAGTGAGGGCAACTCGGGCACGTACTCGTTCAAATCGCAATCGGTGCGAATTTTCAACAGCTGACGGCCGGTAGGCAACCAATCGATCGCCTTGCGAAGGTTCTCACCCACCACCCCTTTGACTTGATCGGCATTGGCTATCAAATTATCGAGCGAGCCATATTCAAGCAAAAGTTTGACCGCCGTTTTAGGGCCTACTTTTTGCACACCTGGCACATTGTCGACTGTGTCACCCACCAAAATTTGATAGTCCAACATGAGGCTGGCAGGCACACCAAATTCTTCTTGAACGCCCGCCAAGTCACGGCGCTTTCCATTCATGGTGTCGATGATGGTGATGTGTTCATTCACCAACTGGGCCAAGTCTTTGTCGCCACTTGAAACCACCACCTCAATGCCTTGAGATGAGCCCACAGCAGACAGTGTGCCGATCACATCATCGGCCTCAACGCCTGGCACGTCCAAGACTTTCCATCCCATCAAACGAACCAACTCATGAATCGGCTGAATTTGCGATCGCAAATCGTCGGGCATGGGACTTCTGTTTTGTTTGTATTCTGGATAAATTTCATCGCGGAAGGTAGGGCCTTTGGCATCAAACACACACACCGCAAAATCTGCGGGAATGTCTTTCCGAAGGCGCTCCATCATGTTGATCATGCCTCGGATGGCACCGGTGGCAGGACTGCTAGGGTCGCCAGGTACGGCCCGCAAATCAGGCATGGCATGAAAGGCTCGGTAGAGGTAACTGGAACCATCCACCAGCAAAAGGGTTTTCTTGTCGCTCATGCCCCAATTGTGCCTGTCCTGAAGCGGGTTTGCCGAGTCAAAGTCTGTCAAATTTGGCGCCAACACCCTCTACAATCCTTGCATGCATTTCGCCATGCCTTCGGGCACCTATTCCACCCTTTCGAACCTCCGCTAAGCCATGGCTGTTTTTACGCCCGTTACCGAAGAGCAAGCAGCCCTGCTGATGTCCCAATTAGGCTTAGGTGAACTGACCGAGTTAAGGGGGATTGAGGGCGGCATCGAAAACACCAACTATTTCGCCAGCACCGATTTGGGCGAATACGTCCTGACCTTGTTCGAGCGTCTCAATCACGAACAATTGCCCTTCTATTTGCACCTGATGAAGCACTTGGCAGAAAAAGGCATTCCAGTGCCCAACCCTGCTGCCAATCAAGATGGCGACATTCTGCACACCCTTTGTGACAAGCCTGCAGCCGTGGTCAACCGACTGCTTGGCAAAAGCCAACTAAGCCCTCAGGCTATTCACTGCACAGCGGTTGGCGCCATGTTGGCTCAGATGCACTTAGCAGGTGAAGACTACAACCGCAGCCAACCCAATTTAAGAGGCTTGGCTTGGTGGAACGACACTGTGCCAGTGGTGCTACCCTACTTGGAGGAAGACCAAGCTCGGCTCTTGCAAAGCGAATTGGCCTTCCAAAATCACATTGCACAGGGCGCCGCTTATCAAGCCCTCCCCAAAGGCCCTGTTCATGCCGACCTCTTTCGCGACAACGTGATGTTCGAAGGTGAAAAGCTGACTGGCTTCTTTGACTTTTATTTTGCAGGCAATGACACTTGGTTGTTTGACTTGTCCGTGTGCATGAACGATTGGTGCATCGACTTAAACTCAGGAGAGCACGCTCCTGAAAGGGCCTTGGCCATGCTGAACGCGTACCAAGAAGTGCGCCCACTTCGTTCCGCCGAGAGACAGTTGCTACCAGCCATGCTGCGCGCCGGCGCATTGCGCTTTTGGATTTCCCGGCTTTGGGATTTCCATTTACCCAGAGAAGCATCCATGCTAAAACCTCACGATCCCACCCACTTTGAACGGGTATTGCGTGCTCGTTTAACTTCGCCCTTTAAGCTTTGGGTATGAAGCTTCAAATCGTGCCTGCCAAGCAGGGTCTACTCTGGGTCAAACAAGGTATTCGCACTTTCTGGCGCCAGCCACTTGCTTTCACTGGTTTGTTCTTTTTGTTCATGGCATGGGTTTCTCTCTTGTCCATGGTTCCCTTTATTGGCGCGGCATTGGCCTTGCTTGTTTTGCCGGCGGCTACTTTAGGGCTCATGGTCGCCACTGAACAGGCGGCCTCTGGAAAGTTTCCCATGCCGACTGTCATGTTGGTGGCGTTTCGTGCAGGACAGTTGCGGCTCAAGGCCATGTTGCTTCTCGGTGTTCTTTATGCCCTGAGTTTTTTGGCAGTCATGGGCATTTCAGCCCTCGTCGATGGCGGCGGGTTTGCCAAAGTTTATTTGGCCAATGCACCCATCACACCTGAAGTGGTCAACGATGCAGACTTTCAGGCAGCCATGTGGTTGACCACCATCTTGTACGTGCCTTTGTCAATGCTCTTTTGGCACGCGCCGGCTTTGGTTCATTGGCACGGCGTTCCGCCCGTCAAAAGCCTGTTTTTCAGCGCCATCGCTTGCTCGCGCAATTTAGGGGCATTTGCTGTGTATTTGCTGGCTTGGGCCGGCGTGCTTTTAGCGGGTGCCATACTCATTGTCCTCATCAGCAGCGCCTTAGGTGGCAACGATTTATCCGCTGCTGTTCTCATGCCGGGCGCATTGCTCATGGCGGCCATGTTTTTCACATCGGTTTACTTTAGCGTGAAAGACTGTTTTGAATTGCCCGAGCCAGGCAGCGAACACCAAGCGTAAAAATCAATGGTGATGGCCATGTGCACCATGCACATGGCGATGTTCAATTTCCTCTGGAATGGCCGCGCGCACATCGAGCACATTCAATTGGAACTGCAAAACTTGACCCGCCCAAGGATGGTTACCATCCAGCATCACGGTGTCGCCTTTGATTTTCAGCACATTGAAAATGGCCTCGCGGCCATCTGGCGTGCGGCCTCGCAATTGACCCCCTACCTTCACGCCAGGTGGGAAATCTTTCTTGGGCATGGTTTGCAGCAGGCTTTCATCGCGCTCACCAAAGGCATCGGTAGCACTCAGCACCAATGTGGTTTGGTAGCCTTTGTCTTGGCCATCTAGGGCCTCTTCAATTTTGGGCAAGGTGTTTTCATACCCACCATGCAAATAAGCCATGGGCTCTTCTGCAGCTTCTAACAATTTACCTTGCGCATCGGACACTTTGTATTTCAAGGTCACGACGGTGTCTTTTTCAATTTTCATAAAGTTCTCTTCCTTCGACCCTAAATTATTCCACAGGTGTTAACTTGGCAACCGACAAGGCCAGCCACTTCACACCATGTCTAGGAAAATTCACTTGGGCTCGCGCATCTGCGCCAGCACCCTCGACGGCCAAAACTTGACCCTCACCAAACTTGGGGTGAAACACTTTCATGGCCGCTTTGATGCCATGCGAAGGCTCTGCTTTTTGCACAGGCACAGGCGGGCTTTTGTAGGTTTCTGCCGAGCTCAAACTGCTATGCCCCCATGCAGGCTTGGCTTGAAAAGCTTGGGCGGGTGAAGTCCAACCGCCGCCTAACCCAGTCGCAAAGCCAGGGTTCTTAGGCGTGATCCATTTCAAACACTCCTCAGGCAACTCATCCAAAAAACGGCTCTTTAAGTTATAGCGAGTCTGACCATGCAGCATGCGCGTTTGAGAATGGCTGAGGTACAAACGTTTGCGCGCACGCGTGATGGCCACATACATTAGCCGGCGCTCTTCTTCCAAACCGTCAAAGTCGTTCATGGAATTTTCGTGAGGAAACAAACCCTCCTCCAAGCCCGAGATAAACACCGCGTCAAACTCCAAACCTTTGCTGGCATGCACTGTCATGAGCTGAATCGCATCT
>SXXD01000015.1 GCA_005789685.1 Burkholderiales bacterium | reverse complement strand
CAGCTCTGGGGTCAGGCCTTCAAGATCGCGAAGATCTTGAGAGACATCGTCAACACTTTCTTCTCGCACGATTTCTTGTGTGAGCAAAGCATCCTTGGCGCGAGTGCGCAGTTCGTTCACAGTATCTTCATCGAATCTGTCAATCTCCAACATTTCTTGGATGGGGACATAAGCCACTTCTTCCAAGCTTGTGAAGCCTTCTTCAATCAGAATGTCTGCAATTTCTTGGTCAACATCCAATTTGTCCATGAACAACGCGCGAATGCCGGTTGTTTCTTCAGCTTGCTTTTGCGCCGATTCGGCGGCATCCATGATATTAATTTTCCAACCAGTGAGGTCAGAAGCCAAGCGAACATTTTGACCACCGCGGCCAATGGCAATGGCCAAGTTTTCTTCATCAACTACCACGTCCATGGCGTGCTTTTCTTCGTCCACCACAATGGATTGAACGTTGGCAGGTGCCAAGGCACCAATGACGAATTGAGCTGGGTCTTCGCTCCACAGCACAATGTCAACACGCTCGCCGGCCAATTCGTTGGTCACGCCATTGACGCGGGTACCGCGAACACCGACGCATGTGCCGATCGGGTCAACGCGTTTGTCGTGGGACAACACAGCAATCTTGGCGCGTGAACCGGGGTCGCGTGCACAAGATTTAATCTCTAACAAGCCTTGTTCTATTTCAGGAACTTCTTGACTGAAAAGTTCAATCATGAATTCAGGTGAAGAGCGAGACAAGATGATGGGAGCGCCACGCAATGTGAGGTCGACTTCCATGATCATGGCGCGAACGCGATCGCCATTGCGAAGGTTCTCTTTGGGAATCATTTCGCTGCGACGCAGACGGCCTTCAACACGGCCAGACTCGACAATGATATCGCCCTTGTCCATGCGCTTGACGGTACCAACCAAAATTTTCTCGCCGCGCGCCATGAACTCGTTGAGTAACATATCGCGCTCGGCATCGCGAATTTTTTGCAAGATGACTTGTTTGGCCGCCATGGCGCCAATGCGGCCAATGGGCAATGATTCAACGGACTCTTCGATGTACTCGTCAACTTCAATGTCCGCAATTTGCTCGACAGCTTCAAACAGCAAGATTTCTTGTTCAGGCAATTGCAGGCCGGCTTCATCTGGCACCACATGCCAACGGCGGAAGGTTTCATAGTTACCGCTGTCACGGTCAATGGCAACGCGAATATCGACGTCACCTTCGTAAAGCTTTTTAGTGGCTTGGGCTAAAGCAGATTCAACGGCACCAAAGACGATGTCACGTTCAACGTTCTTTTCACGTGAGATGGCTTCAACCAGCATCAAAAGTTCGCGGTTCATGTTAATTCTCTCCTAAGTCTGTTTTGGGCTTACGGCCCTTGAAATCAACCACTGGCGCGAGACGCGCCTCTCTTAATTCATTCAAATAAAACCCAAGCACTTGCATGGGCACTGGCGGACGATTCTTGCTAACACGAGCACCAGGCTTTGGCTCGGGTGCATCTGACCAAACAATTTGCCATGTATTCTCGGCATCGGCTTTTTCAAGCGTCCCCCTGAACTTCTTTCGCGTTGCATTGACCAATCCAGCCGCGGCCTCACCCATTGGGGCCTTCAGCGTGATGTCAATCAACTCGCCTTCAAACCGGGCCAAGTCTTTGTCATTGCGCAGCGGTCGATCAATACCAGGCGATGACACTTCTAAACGGCGGTATTCAGCACCGTCTACCTCAAGTGCAAACATCAATTGGCGATTGACCTTTTCACAATCTTCAACGGTAACCAACGGTATGTCGAATCGGTCAACACCGTCCTGCCAAGGGTTGTCGATGGTGATGCGCACAAGACCACCTGCTGAGCGTTCAATCTCAACCAGTTCATAGCCCAAACCGGCTACGGTTTCTTCAACAATCTGCTGCAATGCCACGCGAAATGGATCTTTTTAAAAAGGGTTGACTCAAAATTCGTTCATTTTTCCAAGGATTGATAAGCAGTAAAAACCCTGCTCACTAATCGATCGGCCAAAAAAAACGGGCGGTGAAAACCCGCCCGTTTGGTCGTGAACCCGCATTCTAATCCATAAATACTTGATTTGGAACGATATTGTTGGAAAAAAGCGGCAACTTAGACCAGTGTCTGGTTCAATTGAGGCACGGCTGAAAGCAGGGTTTTTGTATAAATTGCCTGCGGATTGTTCAAAATTTGAGAAGCATCGCCAATTTCCACAATTTCTCCCTCATGCATGACAGCCACCTTGTCGGCCAAATAAGCCACGACCCCGATGTTATGGGTCACAAAAAGGAAGCTGACGCCCAGTGAATCTTGAAGTTCTTTGAGCAAGTTCAAAATTTGCGCCTGTACCGACACATCCAGTGCCGATGTAGGCTCATCACAAACGATCAAATTTGGTTTCACAGCCAATGCTCTTGCAATGGCAATTCTCTGGCGCTGGCCACCTGAAAATTCGTGAGGATATCGGTCTAGGGCATCCTTGCGCAGCCCCACTTGGTCCATCAAAACCTGCAAGTCTGCCTGACGCTGGTCGGTCGACCACTCGGGGTGAAGGCTCTTCATGCCCTCCTCCAATATTTCCTGCACGCGCATGCGAGGATTCAAGGAGGCAAAAGGATTTTGGAAAATAATTTGCAATTGACGACGCGATGCCATCAGGTCGCGTCCCTTTAATTGGAACAAGTTTTGCCCCTGAAGAACAGCATGGCCAGTGACCTGAGTTTGAGGTGTTAACAGTTGAAGAAGCGCTTTGCCGATGGTGGTTTTGCCGCAACCTGACTCCCCAACCAAAGCCAATGTTTGGCCTTTTTGGATGTCAAAACTGACGTTCTTGACTGCCTGAAAACTTTGACGTCCGCCCAAGACCCCGCCGCCCATTGAATAAGTAACTGACAAGTTTTGTACAGAGAGCAAGACGGAATGGTCATTAGACACAATGCTGGAGCGATCACGCAATGGTGAAAGAGTCAAGGCTTGCAGTCCGACATCTTGAACCCTGACACATCGAACATGGTGGTTTTCTGACAAGGCCGTCATGTTGACTGATTTTTCAACACATGACTCCGTTTGATAGGGGCATCTGGGCGCAAAGCGACAGCCTTGAAAAACTTGCGTCAAAGCAGGCACAGTGCCATGAATAGCCGCCAATTGGCGACCTCGTAAGTCTTCTCCCGGTAATGCCTGAAGCAGCAACTTGGCATAAGGGTGCAACGGTCGGACAAAAAAATCTGCAGCCGAAGCGACTTCAACAATTTGACCTGCATACATCAAGGCCACTTGGTCTGCCATGCCGCTCACAACGGCCAAATCATGGGTGATGAGAAGCATGGCCATGCCGCGCTCCTTTTGCAGGCTTTTCAGCAAGTCCAAAATTTGCGCTTGAATGGTCACATCAAGTGCTGTTGTGGGCTCGTCTGCAATCAATAAATCTGGTTCTGCTGCCAAGGCGATGGCAATCATGACCCTCTGCAATTGCCCCCCGGACATTTCAAAAGGGTAACTGCCCATTCGCCTTGCAGGCTCTGGCAAGCCTACTTTGGTCAGCCATTCAAGCGCACGCCCACGAGCCGCCTCCCCCTTCAATGAAGTGTGCTGAGAAATGACTTCTAAAATTTGATCGCCTACCGTCATGACCGGATTCAGGCTGGTGGAAGGCTCTTGAAAAATAATGGAGATGCGGCGCCCCCGAATTGATCGCATTTGATTTTCACTGAGCTGAAAAACATCGACATCCGATAATTTGACTTGGCCACTTTGGATCACAGCATTGTCAGGTAACAGGCGCAGCAAAGAAAGTGCGGTCATAGATTTACCGCAACCCGATTCGCCGACCAATGCAAATGTTTGGCCTTTTTGAAGGGTCAAATCGAGTGCATCTACAGCGCGGGCCATGCCCGACTCTGTTTGCAAATCAACCACCAGATTCTTCACATTCAGTTGCTGGGTCATGCTGCCACCTTTTGCGTTGGGGCTGATGCCGAACTTGCACTGCGAAGTCTGGTTCGAGGATCGAAAGCATCTCTGATGGCATCTGCCAGTAAGTTGGCACTGAGAACAATCAGGAACATGAAACCGAAGGCCGTCGTCAATGACCACCAGACCAAAGGCGTTGCCGCCAGTTCGGCACGGGCGGTGTTGATCATGACGCCAAAACTGGCCGTCTTTGGATCGACACCCACCCCGACATAGGACAAAACAGCTTCAGCCAAGACAAAGCTAGAAAATTGCATCACGGTATTAATCAGTACCAAGTGCATCAAGTTAGGGATGATGTGACGCCATAAAACACGAGGCGTCGAAACACCAAAAGCTCTGGCAGATTGGATGTATTCCAATTCGCGCAGCTTCAAAGTTTCACCGCGAACCAGACGACATAAACCTGTGAACGAGGTGATACCTAAGATGAGGCATAAGAAAAACAATCGGGCATCTGCACGTTCTAAAGAGGTTTCAAAAACACCTTGATTTTTATCAATGAAGACTTGAAGAAGCAACACGGAGGCAGCAATCAACAGCACGTCGGGAATCGATGCAAGGAGCGTGTACACGTATTGAATAACTTCATCCACCCAGCCACGCAAATAGCCCGCCATGACGCCCAGCAGCAGGGCCAATGGCAATACCACCAAGGTTGTTAACCCACCAATGACCAAGGCGGTTCGAACACTCTTCATGGCGAAGACCAGTACGGAATTGCCAGTTCGATCAGTGCCAAATACATGGTAGCCTTGCGACAAAAATACGATCCAGCAAATGGTCAAGGTCATCAGGGTGAAAGTGATGGCCATCGAGCGCCATGGCCATTCTGTTTTGCCATGTAGAAATTTAGAAGCAACGGCTGTCAAACTTTGCCGACTTCCATAACTGGCCAGCAAGAGTCCAAGCGTGAGCACGCCAACAATGATGCAGGCCCCCCAAGCAAGTGCAACTGAAGTTCTTTTGGAAATATCAGCCGAAAGTTGAAGCTCAGGTTGTTCGAGGTGTTTGCCACCAAATCGCAGTCTTGGATAATCACGGACAGACGCTCCATCTCGCTCGAAAGTTTCTTTTCGAAATGCGACTGCCGACAGTGGCTCTGAATAACTGCGCTCTCTGGCTGCAGCAAGTGGCTCCAAAATTTGATCAAGAACTGAAATGGCTTCAGATGAATATTGCGTGGCCTGGCCCGGTGAAGATGGCAAAACTTTTCTGTAATGAATGGAGTCTGTCAAAGCCACCAATAAAAAGAACCCCAAGACCATGCTGCTGACCATGGCCACAGGCCGTTTCATGGCCAAACGCCAATTGGCTCTGAGATTGCGATCGGACCGAACATGCCAGATGTACCAAAGTACAAAGAGCAGGATGGTATAAACAAAAACATCGGTTAACAGGAATACGGGCTGCATGGTGCGCTTACTGCAAACGAATGCGTGGATCAGCCAAGGTGTAGCTGATGTCGGTCAAAATCAAACCAAGGATGTACAGAAATGAACCGATGAAAACCATCGCTCGAACGATCGCAAAGTCTTGGCCGGCAATGGCTTCAATCAAATAACTGCCCAAACCTGGGATGGCAAAAAATGATTCTGTGATCAAACTGCCCATGAACAGCAAAGGAATCACGGCCACAGAGGCACTCAAGATGGGAATGAGTGCATTTCGAAGAACATGAACCAAAAGGACCCTGCTTTCAGACAAGCCTTTGGATCTGGCGGTTCGAACATAGTCCTTGCCGATTTCTTCCATGAAAAGCGTTCGGTTAAATCGCACCTCGCCACCCAGTCTAGACAAGATACCCACAGCAATGGGAAGCACCAAAAAGCGCCAAGCATCCATCCCAGGCGCAAAGCCCGATACAGGCATGAGCTGCAACACACGTGAAAACATGAACTGCCCCATCACGATGAAAAACAGCGACGAAATGGACATGAACACCACGCACAAAACGGTGCCCCAAAAATCAAGGTAGGTGGCTCTGAAAAATGCCAAGCCCAAAGCCAACACAATCGACACGCCTAAGCCGACAACAAAGGTCGGTAAAGCCAACGCAATAGAAGGTCCAGCACGCCTCACAATTTCTGAAGCGATGTCCCGGCCACTGTCTGCACGACCAAAGTCAAAGGCAAACATGCGCAAAGAGCTGTCCATGAATAATGTATTGCTTAATTTTGCAATGCCCTGATCTTGTTCGTTGAAAAACAAAGGACGGTCATAGCCCCGTTCTGCCTTCCATTTTTCGATGGCATCGGGTGTGACGCGCTTACCACCCAATTGCATGCGTGCCATGTCGTCTGGCGTATTCACTTTGAAAAAAAGAACAAAGGTGAGTAAGTTAATGCCAATCAAAATGGCCAAGCCATAGGCCAACTTGCGTGTTAAAAATCGCAGCATCACAAACTCCTTGGTGTGGCAACGGCCGTTTGCACGGCACGCTGCGATTGACGCCTTCGCCAAGCTTGCCATGCAGGCCAAGCCACTGCAAGTAACAAGAGTGGCAGCACGGCAAGAGGCCACCAAATGGCTTGGTTCCACTCTTTGATTTTGCTGATGCGCAGCGGCGCATCGATTCTCAAATAAGGCAAGCTGTCGCGAATGATGTTGGAGGGCTTGCCGTTGCCCACCCACTGATGGTAGGCGCCACCAAATTCTTCAGACCAACCAAACAGCATGGGCATTTCTTCCTGCATGATTGCAATCATGCGTGCAATCATGGCGGCCCTTTCAGGCGTATCTTCTAAGTCTTTCATGCGATCGAACAATCGATCAAATTCAGGGTGCGCAAAATTGCTTGCGTTTTCGCCGTCAAACTTGACCTTAGAATTTGGGCCGTACAACAAGAACAGAAAATTTTCTGGATCGGGATAGTCAGCCAGCCATCCCCAGAAAAAGAATTGGGCAGACCCTTTGCGCATCTTGTCTTGAAAACGGTTGTAGTCTGTGTTGCGAATTTCAATTTGAACATTGAGCTTGGCAAATTGTTTGGACACCCAATCCAAGCGTGCTTTGTAGCCAGGTCCTACGCCTTGCGTGTCGTAGTTCAAGACCAAGGGTTGCCCTGTTTTCAGATCTCGACCCTCTGGATAACCCGCTTCAGCCAATAATTTTTTCGCAACTTCAATGGACTTGCGTTTGAATTGACCATCCGGCATTTTGTCGTAAATGACGGGGTTGTGATTGGACAAGTTGTTGCCATATAAACCAGGCACCACCACGCTGTGATTCACCTGAGCACGGTCATCTTCAAAGATAGAGACATACTCTTCAAAGTCAAAGGCAATGGCCAATGCTTGCCTCAATTTTTTATTGCGAACTTGGTCTTCCGGTGTTTTACCCAAGCCAACAATGGGGTCTAACCAATTGAATCCAAAGTGCCAAAAACCAACT